>NZ_JVEL01000325.1:0-65304 GCF_001076875.1 Serratia sp. 506_PEND | reverse complement strand
TGGGCTATACCCCTGAACTGCATCAGATTTGGACCGGCACCACGGATAAAGAACTGATGGCATTAACCCAGGAATATCCGGGGTTTTACCGTTACGCCCTCATCATGGAAACTGCGTTCGAGCAGGAGAGCCAGAGGTCATCCCGATCTTATGACGGCATGCCTGAATTCTCTGCAGCCCATAAACACACCATGGAACAGATACTCACCACGGCCGCAACCCTGGAACGGGGATACCTCGCTTATCAGGGCAATGCCCTGTCGGTGTTTGATGAACAAATAATCCGGCTAGGCCAATCGTTCAAATTATGGCAGGAATGCGTAGAAGACTTCAGGAAAGTGCTAAATGCCGATGAGAACGTCCCCCCCATGCAGCGTGACTACGTTCATGCGGGGCTGACACGAATTGCCGATCGGCTCATGGATTTACAGGCAAAAATCCAGATGCATAGAAAATGACGTCTATGCCGGAACCCCCGAAAATTCCGCTTCATTTTTCACTTCCGGCGACAACTTATTTGGCTCTATGGGGCGAAGCTGCAAAATGCGACATTTATTTACTCAGCCAGTGGAGATGTCGCCCGCCAGTATTCTGATCCGTTGACGTAGAGTATCAACCGGCAGAGTATCAATGTCCGGTAGCATGGCCACCAGGGACAATGCCTGGATAGCCAACACAATAACCCTCGGCGGCTTAGTCTGCTCATAACGGATGTAAGTACGCATCGAGATACCAAACTCCTCAGCAGCCCGTTCCTGCGTCCAGTCAAGCCCCGTCCGCCAAAGCTTTAACTCGAATCCCGTCATATTCAATCACCCAAAACATGCCAATTTGTCACATTATATCTTTATAACCTTGTTTTTCATACCAGGCAAAATTTTGGCGGGTTCCCGCTGAGAACCTAGGCAGGGCGTCGGAAATTTCGAATGAAAGGGACATCCCCATCCAGGAATCACCTTCTGACAGGTGTTCGAGGATAGTAAAAATGGCAGGATAAGGTATCAGTCCTTATCCCCAATCCTGAAGGAGATTCTCATGACAATCGTAACCATTGGGATCGATCTGGCAAAAAATATCTTTGCTGTGCATGGTGTCAACGCGGCGGGCAAACCTGAACTGGTTCGTTCTGACGTCAGACGCGCTAAGTTGCTCGCGCTCATCGCCAATTTGCCACCATGTCTGATAGGAATGGAAGCATGTTCAGGAGCTCACCACTGGGCCCGCGAATTCGGGAAGTTGGGGCATACGGTTCGGATCATGGCACCAAAGTTTGTTGCGCCATATCGGATGGGCGGCAAACACGGAAAAAATGACGCTGCTGATGCCGCAGCAATCTGTGAGGCAGTCACCAGACCAAATATGCGTTTCGTACCGATTAAAACCATCGATCAACAGGGAAAATTGTTTATTCATCGGGCGCACCAGGGTTATGTGGCACAGCGAACAGCACTCATCAATCGAATCCGGGGCATATTGAGTGAACTTGGTATAGTCCTTCCCCTGACATACAAAACGTTTTATCAGGGAGTACACCAGACACTGGAGGAGCTACCAGGTTACTGTAATCTGGTTATCGCTGAGCTGATTAGCGAGCTCGATCATGTTCAGGAACGAGTCGTGCAAAGTGAGCGCCAGATCCAACAACTGGCCAAGGATGACACACTGGCTCAACGATTGATGCAGTTACGAGGTATAGGGCCAGCAACAGCCACTGCTATTGTCGCCAGCATCGGCAATGGGCATGATTTTAAAAACGGACGTCAGTTTAGTGCATGGTTGGGGTTAGTACCCAGGCAGAATAGCTCCGGTGGAAAGACGAAACTAGGGAGGATCACTAAGGAAGGTGACTCTTATTTGCGCAGACTGCTGGTTCTTGGAGCCAGAGCATTACTGGCAAGTGCGGTAGGGAAAAACGATCCTGTCAGTCGCTGGGCTTTGCAAATACGGGAACGTCGAGGTTATGGCCGGGCACTGGTCGCCATAGCGGCAAAAAATGCACGTATGTGTTGGGCAATGTTGCACCTGCAGGATGAATTCAGAACTCCAGTATAGTACTGATTAAAATGAATAATACCACCGCGTGATAAGTAACTGTTGATGAGTTAAAGGTTAGGACCTACGCCAGAGGGTACTCGTGGAACCGCCAGGACAGATTATCCAAAAAGATTGATGTCCGCATTTCGAATGGAGTCTCCGGCGTGCGTCTTTCATCAGGGTCCGTAGCCAGTCAGAATTGGCGTGCTGCATTTATGACCGTTTATAGGCTCGCTGTCCGCAATCTTTTATCTATATCAACGGATATGTTACGCATAAGAATCGGTATTGACTATTGAGGGATGTCCTTATAGGCGGTTGCGGCGAGCAGGCATAAAATCGTAAGTGTTGGGTTTAATGCGCGTTAGCGCATGAAGGCGACAAACATGGCCATAAAGAACTCAAATGATGAGGGTCGCCGGTAACCCGGCGAAGCCGGTTCCGGTTTGATAGATTTCGCCTATCCCATCCCTCGTCCTGAAGAGCCAACCCCATTAACAGCGTCACAGAACTGTTTTTGCGCGGTCGGAGTGGTCACGGCAAGGCGTAGCCGCCGCCGGGGCGTATCTCCGCGTTGGTGCCCGTTTACGGGCGCTTACGCGCGTGTTAACAAGACTTGCCGCAACACTTCTGACAGCACAACAAATTTTAGTTACAGCATCCATCTTAAAGCCACTCTGTTCCGGGCCTTTGGCCCGGGGCGGGGCGGCTTTGGGGTGGCTGAGTTGTGAGAAGGTGTATGAGTTAGTCGCGTGACTTTTGCCCGCCGTTGGCGGGAGCTACTTTTAAGGCGCTTGCGCCGTTTCTGAGCGGCGCGGGTTTACCCGCTGCAAGTGAAGGCATTATCCACAGAGCAGAGCTCTTGTAAGGTCTTTTTAGGTCTAAATGAAGTTACAGTTACTTTGCATGTAATCCTTAGTAGGCATTTATCTTCATAGAGTATTTGCATCTATATGTGGAAAACTCGGAACGACTGGCCAGATCCTTACACCTGCTGTCGGTTTGGCTGACTGGCCCGCAGAAAAATGGTACCTAAGAGTCAATTCAGGAATAGTGGGCGTGCCGAGGCCTACGCAATCAAGCGCATCAATGGCGGGAGGGCGGAAAGCCGGGCAAAAGAGAGGGGGTTATGGTGTATCTGGTGGGGCTGACGTGGCCAGTTTGCGCAGGGCATGATAGCGCTGATCAACCTGCCGCTTTAGCGCCAGGTGGCCCATGGCCTCCAGCTCATCCTTGCTGTACATCTTTATCAGACCGTTAAGGATCTCAGTGCGCGCCTGCTGGCGCTCCATCTGCAGCAGTTTTTGCGCTTGCCGCCGCTGTTGTTTGAAGGAACGGTGACGCGCCCGGTGTTCAAAGGCCCGTTTGATATGCTGCTCCTTGGCACGCCGGCGGGCCTCTGATAGCGTTATCGGGGCTTCGCCCTGTTTGACCAGCCCTTGATTCATCCACGCCAACTGCTGATTCTGCGCCGCCTGATACTTGCCCAGCTCGTAACCGATCAGGACAAAGAACAGCTCGGTTACCCAGATGATTTTGGGAATGTGGGAACGGCTGGCTTCATCCCAGGCACGTTCACAAGCGAGGGCACCCAATTCTTCCAGAGTGGTGATCGCCCGGCTGGCGCGTGAGATACTTTTCTTGTCGCCACTACCGGTCGACAACCCACACCAGTCGGAAAGCTGTTCAACGCTGGCCTCAACCTTGCCGGTCACAATATTCAGACGATCGGACATCGCCACCATCAGCGCATTGATCGCTCTGGCCCGGTGTTCATTCATACGTTTAAAGACCGGCCGCGTCAGTCCGGTTTTCTGCTGGACGCGGGGTGTGGTGTACCAGGCTTCATGTCTGGCAGGCTGATTCTCACGGGCAGCCGTCACCAGCGCCCGGATAAGGGCAGGTTTGTTCGCCCCAGCCTTCGGAGGCTGGTAGGTGGGGAAAGGATTGCTAACGTAGCAGCCCCGTGAACGGGCTGATGTCGCTTGTTGGATGGTTGAGCGGTTATCCACCACTCCCTGCACTTAAGTTGCACAGGAGGAGTTGACCTTTAAAAGGCATAAAACTATACTCCCTGCATAGAGCAACGCTTCTATACAGTTTTAAGTGAGCCCCGTTAATCTTCTCAGTCGCCAAACTTAGCGAAGATTATCGGGGTTTTTGCTTTTCTGGATTCGGCTCAAACTGCCTCAGAACCCATTCCTTGCCACCTTACGGCGTGGCCAACCAAAAAATTCTTCAAACGATCAGTAATCTAGCACTCGCCAGTACAACTAGCAAGAATGTGAACCTTTTACATTCTGCTGTTTCTGCGGCCCGTCTCAATTTCAATGAGTTTTTCGATCATCTGTCCCTGAGTTAAACCCTCTTCTTCACATAACTGTAGAAGTTGGTCTTTCATGGGATTTTTGATAAATACATTCACTTCTTTATGAGTCTCGCGCTTACGGGCTATCGCCGCCAACTGCCTTTCAGTAGCTGACATAGGATTACCTTTACGGTAAGAGCGCTTCGTTTTCGATGAGGAAGTAACTGCGTTTACGACCTGTGGCATTTCTGCCTCCCCAAGGATCTGAAAAGGATCGTTTGGCAAAGCGTACTACAGAATCCGTAAGTTAGCAGCATAAAAAGCATTTTTCAGTCCCGTTGGCGCGGGATGACAGATAAAAATGCAGGAAGAGCGGACGACCTGAGCCCAGAGGATCAAGCCGTCATAGGGTTACAGAAAGGCATGGGGGGGACATTTCAATACGACGAACGCCACTCCTTTCCGATATCCCAGCGCGATTGCCAGTGCGCCAGGTAGGTTTGTGCCACGCCAGGCATATCACGCAGCACCAGCGCATTTTCTGAGTTGGACCGAGCCGCAGCACGGGAATAGTTGAATGACCCGGTCTCGACATTCACCTGGTCGGTGATAATCAGTTTGTCATGCATTATCTTGAAGTTATCGACGGTACGAACTGGAATACCGGCATTGACCAGCAAATTCATCGCCGCCTGGCTGGCTTTGTTCTGGTTTCCCTTCGCGTCCAGCACCACTTTCACATCAACACCCCGGCGCTTGGCGCTCGTCAGTGCCTTCGCCACCTCAGGGGAGGTGAACGAATACCCCATCAGCCGGATGCTGCTCTGGGCATCATTGAGTGTATTCAGCACCAGCTGCAGGGCGCTGCCTTCCGGTGAGAATCCCACCTGCACCGAGGGCGCCGCCATGACGCACGGAGCCAGTGTCAGGGTTGCGACCAGACACCAGGCTTTCAGAGATGTCCGCATCATTTGGCGCCCCCGTAAAACACATTCCCGTTCCTTGAGCTGACGTCGCCCTGGACATGGCCACAGGTGACGTTACCTGCACGCGTCTCGATGTTGCCGGTGACGTTACCGGCCCTGACGTTGCCGTTGGTGCTGCGCACGGTACCCACATTCCCCTGCACCGTCACATCAGCATCTTCGGAATCAATCACCTGCACGTCTCCCACAATCGTAATGGCGACAGCCACCACCTTCCCATCACCCAGCGACACTGTCTGGCCATCCGCAATCACCTGGTTACCGCTGACGCGGATATGATTACCATCGACGACCATTGTCTTGCCGTTTACTGTGATTTTCGTTGCCATTTTGCCTTCTCTTTTGAAGTGTTGTCGGCCGGCTTCTCAACCGGAATATGTTGCATTTGATAGGCCATCAGACGCGGTTGCCCAACACCCAGTGCGGTCGGTGTTTTCGCCTGCACTTGGTAACCTCGCCCGCGTGCCGGCAGATGCGCCAGTGCCGTTTCCCATAGCAGACTGGTGCTGACCGCCGCCGTCGGACGTCGGCGCCAGATATACTGCCACTCGTCTTCCAGGTCATTAATGGCGGCCAGCGCGGGATCGGTCAGCAGCAGGTTCTCCAGATCTGAACGTGCGTCCGGCGCATCCAGCCGGCGGACTATCTGCTGTATCCGGTCAGCCCGTGGATAGCTACGACGAATGGGTGCCGGTGCCTGCGCAAGCAGCGCATTGAGAGACGGCGGGGCCACCTCGATAAAACGGTTAATCTGTATCGCCTCTTTCGTGAACTTGTCGGCGTCAGCGATATAGAGCGAAGCACCACGAATAACCTCTCCCCGGAACAGGGTGATATTCTCGCCCTCCTGCAGTTGCTGCACTTCTTCCACGCTGACCTTCTTTTGCTCGCGTAACTGCAGTTTGTCGTCTTCATCCCAGCGACTGCCCATAACGCCGTTCTGACGCACCATCTGGCTCATTTCCGGCAAATACTCCGTGCCGGCCATCAACTGCAGGATTTCCAGGGTGTCTTTCGGGTCCATGATTTTGCCGGTGATACGCGTGCCCATGTTGGCGATCAACGTCCATACACGGTCACCGGCCGCAGATTTAAGCCGCTGTGCTTCTTGTCCGGCCAGCAACAAGCAATACCCCAGCGATCGGACCTGGGTAGCCAACTCACCCAACTTTTCGGTGTAACAGGCCCCCACCTCATCGGCTATCCACAGAAAGGGGAACCTGTCCTTGTACTTGCGTACGACCATGATGTCTTCCGGCCGCCCCTCCAGTTTTTCACCGAGGTCCTGGCTCAGGATCATCGCCAGCTGCGACACATACAGTCGCCCGAGCGCAGCAGCCTCGGTGGAAGAGATTTCCAGTGCGGGGATAAGGATGACGAGGATGCGATCGCTGTGAACCACGTCTCTCAGGTCGATGTCACCGGCGTCGCGGGCAAATACATGACCGTAGGTGTCATTGAACAGCGCCAACATGCGGGTGAACTGCTGAATGAGGTAACCATGCTGATTAAGCGCCTCCGGCGCCCATTCTGACGGGGAGTCCACCGTGGCCAGGTCAAACCCCGCCAGTGTGCCCAGATAGTTTTCCAGCGGTAATCGCGCCTCATCATGCCACTGCTCTTCCACTGACTGGATATAGAGCCGCGCAATACTGCGCAAGGGGAGATGGGCTTGAATAGTACGCTGCGACATCACCGTCCCTTCTCGCCGGCATTTGTACACCAGGGCAAACACCAGCGCCTGTATCATCGCCCGCGCTTTCTCCTGCCAGCCGCCATCGTTGCCGGCCGGTGGCAACATCGAATCCATCAGGTTAATGATGTAGGTTTCTTCAGCGATGCCAAAAGCATTGACCGTATTGGTTTGCGGTCGGTTTTTGACATCTTCCAGCAGCTCCTGAGCCCGCGAACGGCCGCCAGTGATGAAGTTCATCATCCGCAGATCGTCTTCACGGCCAAAGCGCCGGGCCATAGACGCAATGGCCAACGCCACGTCATTCTGTGCCTTGGCGTCGGAATAAATCAGCCCCTTGCCGAGAGCGAGTTGGTTGAGCACATAACCCAGCAGCGTTTCCGTCTTGCCTGCACCGGTGGTGCCAAACATCAGGATGTGCCGCGTCATATCATCCATCGACAACCACAACTCACGCCCCGCATCACGCCCACGCAGATACCCCAGATAGAGGATGCCGGCCGCCTTGCCCATGGCGATACGCATGACCGTCACGGGTAAGAAACCAAACAGCTTGCCCGGCACCTGCCGCTGTGTAGAAGGGTCGAGTCGCTCCATATCGGTAGGCATACGCATCGGCATCTGCCAGGGCTCCATCAACATAGCAGGCGCCCAGAACATCATCACGGGCAGCGTTAACCACAATGTGACCGGCCAAACCACACCGGCGATGACAGCCCCTGTCATCCCCAGCGCCAGCCCTCCCGGGGACAACATCCAGTCCCCCAGTGCTGAGTGATAAACACGGCGGTTAACGCGGTTGCGTTCAACGCCATAGTCAGTGGGTTGCATCCGGCGTCTCCTTCTCGCTCAGGAACTGGCTCAGTTGGGCTGGATCTCGCAGGACTGCCTGGGGCACATAACGACCATCATCCGCAATCACCCATGGCGTACCCGGAATACGATAGGCCTGATAGGCCACCTCGTTGACGCCCAGTGCCTTTTCAGCCACATCACAGGTGCTGTCGGCTTTCTTGTCGACTGGGGGTTGTTTACCCAGCTGCAGTCCATCCGTACCAACAGTAAATAATGCCTGCCAGGCAGCTGGCCGTTGCTCCGGCGGCAAGCACAATACCGGGGTGATAGCAGCAATGGATTTTTCGCGCCCAATCACGGCCACCGGGAAGACGACCACGTTCGCCAAATGGGCTGCAGCCACTAATGCCGGCTCCAGATGCCGGCAATTCGGGCAGTTGGGATCAGCAAACACGTATAAGGTGCGGTCATGGCCAGAGGAATAGTTCACGGTGAACAATTGGCGATCGGCAGCACTTTTCAGCTTCTGCGGCAGGGTAGCCCGGACTGACGCCGGCAGTGCCCAGCCATCTTCAGGCGCGGCCGCCCGTGCTGGCTGGACGGGTACAGGGTTTTCAGGACGTACGGCATCCGTGGTGGCGTGCGGAGGAAGCGCCGGAGGAAAACCCAGAGGCGGTGGTGCCAGGCTAACCTCTGGCCCCAAGGGTGCAACCTCCCGTGACTGCGCCAGGTAAACACCCAGCATGACCCCGACAAACAGCAACGCACCGGCCATCGTCAACCGGGTACCCCATCGGGAGCGCCATTTTTCCGCCTGCTGCAGCTGTGCCCCGGACAAGGCCGCAAGCAGCTGGTCGTTGCCACCATTGGCGCTGGACTCAACCGTAAATACATTTCCCAACTTGTCGCAGCACATCACCCCGGCGTCAGACAGGAAAAAAGTCGGCTGGCGGCGCAGATCGACAGTACACAAAGTACGGCCACCGCCGTTCTCCCCAGTACGTTGAACGACTAACAAATTATCGCGGATGTATACGGAGAAAGGCGCATAGCTTGATTTTGCACGCATGGAATATCCTTTTAATTCAAATACGGGTCGACACCAGAGCCTGATTAGCCTGGCGTACAAATGGGGTAAAATTCGGTGGGTGTGATCAGATAAATCAAGAGGAGTGACGCTAAGGTGCAGTTGCCTCCTCGCTGTCCGGCGGGTCGGTAATGGCATAAACAGCTGACATCACCGACTGTTCTGCCGCCTGGCGACGACTAATCACCACCGGTGTATACGGATAGACCAGACCCAGACTTTCCAGATCGGCCTGCAGCCCTTCAACAGCTTGCTCCACCATGATGCCCGGACGAGGCAATCCCAACTTGCCGGCGCGCACCTCGGCCCGAGCCTGAGCAGCAATACCGGCACCTTCGACAAACACCTTGGCGGTATCTGCCGAATGCAGGCTATACCACAATGTACGGTCAACACCCTTGAGCCAACGAAAACGCGCCGGTGGCAATCGCAGGTCACGGGCATACAACCCAACCAGCGCACTGCGCACATACCCGTGACCAGCCAACCACTCGTTGACCCCTGGCGCTTGAACCACGCGTTCAAAAGCTGCATTGGCCAACGGGAACAACGGCACAGGTGAAACCCGCTTGCGTCGTAAAAAGCGCCTCACTACACAGGAGCGATTCAGGTCATCCAGCAACCGTGACGCCGCCGCCCGATCGTTCAGGAATACCTGCAGACCAAACACTGCCAGCAGGGCGCGTTCATAAGGATGCCAATTTGTCACATTGCACATTGTTTTTCCCAGTTGCGCAGTGAAGACCTCCGCTGCGGCAGTCCGATCGAGCGTCTTGCGTTGAACGAGTTGATGTTGCGTGGTGAAGTCTTCAGGTTTCAGCGCCCAAACATTCGCCGGCGCGGGATCATTCATCAGGCCATCCGGCCCGGATGCCATGGCCAGAACAGGCATCACTGAGGGGGCAAAGCCACTGACCAGGCCCGGCAACGTATGGACATTGATAGGCCGTTTGCTACGAAAAGCCAGAACGGGGTGCTGCGCCAGCGCGATAAAGCTGGCCACAACGATCGGCACCAAGAACAACAGTAAGATACCTGAAGTGGCGTTCATCACATTAAGCCACTCATCGAAGGTAACGCTGTCGGCGTGATTGGCCGTGTCGGCCAGCAGGTTAATTTTTCCACCGGCCCAGTTATGGATGCGGGGAACATCTACCGCAGTCCAGAGCCAGTACAAGACCCAGCAACTCCCGTACACAAACGAATCAAAAAATAGCCAGCACAATAGAACAGCAGCACAGAAGGCCAGGAACATTTGCCCTTGATCGCCGTCCCACGCGCTCTGCGATGGGCGGTTATACATAGAGGAACTCGCAAAAAAGAACACCGGCTAAAAGCCGGTGTTAAGGGTGTTTGCCACCCGATGAGGTGACTAGAGGGGGATAAGGTACGACTCAGGCCAGGCGAGGGATCGCGATATGGTTTTCACGCTCCAGCTGCTCACGGTGAATATCAACATACTCAGAGAACGGCATCGCCGGCTGATATTGCTTGAATTCCATAGAACCCAGCGTATCAAACCAGCGTTGGGCCCACGGAGTAGCAATTTCAATGCGGGGCAGCTCAGGGAGCTTGGTGTAAAGACGTAACATTTTTCCTTCCACTTCCCGATTGGTCCAGTCGTTCATATCCAGTCCAATCACATCCACTTCACCTTTGCGGATACGATGCACGTAAAGGATGGTGCCGCGCTTGATATCGATACCCAGATATTTACCATCACCTTCATGGAACATCTCATACCCATGTTCTGGCATAAAGAAATCGGGATTTTTTATATCATTGGTAATGATTTTCAAAAGACGGCGCTTTTTTAAAACATGAAAGAAGAATACAGCAACCGGGATTATTACCCCCATCCAGATTGTTCCAACGATAATATATATGTCGCTACCTGTCTTACCTGGGGCACTAATGGCAAACAGAGATAAAAGCCCCAATATGAGCAGACACGGGAGAGCAACTATCCCATAAGCAAGTTTGATAAGGAAAAAAGTGAACTCTTTCCCTGTTTTTAGTCGCTGAGCCATAAAATTCCCTCCTCTATGATTGAATACATTATACCCAACCACTGTGTATTTGTCAGGGGGTTTCTACTGTATTCCATCAGTTTCATTACCCTTTCCAGACCGCTTCGGCATATTACGAATACCAGGAATTCGCTGCGAACCCGTACCTGCAGCACCGAACATATTTTTCATATTATCGACCAAACCGCCCATAACATTATTCCCTTCACGACCGCCGAGGAACGAAATCACATAGTCCGGCAGTGAAGCCTGTAAGCTGAATAAGCGTGTCACGCCAAAGGTGGCAATACGCGCATATATCATCAACCAGCCAACCATCTTGACCAACCCCATAATCGAGTCCGCATTGGCGTTGGCCAGGGCTGAAGCAAACAACAGATTGAGTACCGTGCCGCCGGCAATCGCCGCCACAGAGGCAAAGAAAAAACCCAGCACCATCAGCGAAGGCCGCAACATCATGTCGATCAGGAAGATATAGCCATACGCGCTGCGACTCCCCTTGTCTTCTTCTGCCCCCAGATGCGTCGCTGACCACATTGGCCCTGCTGCGCACCCAATCAGCACGCTGACAATCCAGTTAAAGAAGCCCGTCATCCAGAAAACAAAAGGGACTGCCGGCAAAAATACCGCCAGTGAGAACCCGATAGCCAAAAGCGCAAACATAAAGAAGTAAAACATCGGTGCCAGCGCGCCCATCACATCCTTCACCACTGCTCCGGCATCAACCGCAAAGATCTTACTTGCCCACCCCACCGGTGAGTTACTGGCCGCCGAAGCAATCGCCCAGGTGCCGGCATAGGCTGCCATCAAGGTTTCTGTGGTACCCAGCGTATAATCGCCTACTTCTTGCATTTTAATCAGTGGGTTAACTTGCTCAGTGTAGTCTGAGTTTGCACCTATATTTCTCGTTGCTATAAAGTTAGTTAGCCTTTGTATAGGACTTTTTAATATGCCAACAAATACAGAGTTGGGCTCTTGAGCTGCACCGGCTGCACTAATCTCGCTCTCCGTTTGTGTTCCCAGGGGGGGTGTATAGGTACTGTTCTGTACCTGTGCGCGATAGGCGGTAAACACCTGGTTGTACAAGTCTCCCGTACCGTGCTCACCCACCCCACTCATGCCGCTGGTGATCGGCGTGGCGTTGGCCACATCGTTGGTTTTACTGTTGGCGGTCGCGAAGGTGTGATACCAGGCTCCCAGAGAAACCCAGCCATAACTCTTGATCTGATTAACCAGTTGGCTCTGCAGCGAATCCTTGTAGTTGATCTGGTTCAACGCTTTGTTGACCGTATCTTCATAATCGGCCGCCGCATTCTGGATGTCGGTTTCCACATCCTGAAAACTGCCACTGTCCTGATCCCGTTTACTCAAATAGGTATCGACGAAGTCCATTGCCGCGCGATCCAGCGACGCCTGCATCCTGTCCAGCGCCTGCTTTTGTGACGCCACGACACTGTCGGTATCGACCTTGCTGTCAAACAACAAGTTCCATACACCGCTACGGGCAGAGTTCGGTGTTTTCGCCGACCCGCAAATGGCACTGCCATTACCGGTCTCATACTCACCGTTGCCCCCTTTCGTACTCATCATGGGCGTATTCGCTTCCCCTGACGCATAAAGAGCCTGCAGTTCGCGGTTGATGGCATATTTGCACAGGTTCATTTCAAAAATGGCCCGTGCAGCTGAACGGGTCGCCGGCGCGGTCGGCTGCGTGACCATCGAATACCCGCTGGCCATCATATCTGCCGCTTTATCTGTCAACAGGTTAGCGCTTCCGACGCCCATCACCGATGCGGCCCACAGCATCACCAATTGCGAAATCGACCACCCCGAGCCTGTAGGCACCAGCGTGATAAAGCCCGCAAAGGTCATAACCGGATACAGCATCGAGCGAGCACCATTAAACACACGCCCCTCATGTCCAGCCTTCACGACGGTTTTCATCGTCACGGTCAAAAACCAAAACAGGGCTATGGCACAAAGCACACCGTTAATAATGGCAAATAGCGAGCCAATCAACGTTTGTTGCCCGGGGTTAAACGGATGTAGAACCACATCCCCAAAGATCATGACCAGCGCCTGGCGCGATAAGTCATTGGTTTTCTGTGCAGCGTCTGCGATGGTCTGATAATTCACACCATCAGCGAACGCCGGCCAGGAAAAGACCAGCAGCAAGCCTGCTGACCACAGCCTTTTGAGAAATTTCATCGTGTTGTCCGTATATTATGTCCCCGGCAGCTCGCAGGGCAGAAGGCAGGGAAGTGAATGAGGCGTCAAAGGGGGATAAATGCAGTCGGGCTGTCAGCGCCAATAGCCTAATGACACTACTTGCCGGCAACAGCGATTCTCCGACCGGAAATCACCGAACGTCCCCTTTTCTTCTTTACTGACGCGCTGCGTATTGAGTTGCCACAGGCGATACGTCACGATCAGCGCTTTCACGAACCCTGCAGCCCCTAACAACGCCAAAATCAATGACGCAATCGTCGCACGCAGCAGGACCGAGCCAGGCAGGGAGACTAAACTCACCATGATCATCAGTAACAAAATCAAGGAGAGTCCGCCGCAAACCAGCATAAGGAACCACCAAAATGCCCGGATGCGGACATAGTTGGTGCGAAGCTGCTCAACCGAAACGCCCGCTGCCGCCACGGCTTGTGTCCAGGTCAAAGCTTCACGGTCAACCTGACGACGTTCGCGAACCACCTCCCTTACCCGCCCCAGGTTGTTCAGTATCGGCCGCATGCTACCCCGGTAAATAACGCCCAAGTCAGAGAATGGGTTTACCAATGACAGCCCTACTTTCCCAACACGCCGCAACGAGGAGGTTCCGGTTTTCTTATCGTCACGTTCAGTTTGCATTAGCCGTTACTCCCGCACTCATCTGGTTGGAAAGCTGCTGCAGCTGCGGCGCATATTGTGCTTTCGCCGCCATGGCCAATTGCTGACCGCCAATAACATTTGCCTTGCGTAACTCGTTTTTAATGCCCAATTGCAACCAGTTACCCAGGCTCTGGACACGCACCAATTCACGCATCAGATTGTCGCCATTCATCGCCTGCAGATCGGTTTCATAAGCGGTATTGGCGTAACGTCGGCCGACTTCGAAAGACTCATATTCCCGCTCACTCATCACCCCGGACTTTTGCGCTTCCTGGCTCGCCGTCGCTGAAAAATACTGACTGGCCGATGGACTCTGTAACGACTCACCTAACGCATCCCGGGTCGCAGGATTAGGCTGACTGGCCGCGATCATGTCCAACTGGGGCTGCGAGGCCGCGCTCTGTATTGATTTGTATTGTGTTAGCAATCCCTGATATTCGCGGCCTGTGGCCGATTGAATATCGCCTTTCCCCGGCGTACGCCCCGCATCATGGCGGGACGAGTTTTTCATGTAGGCCATCGCCGCATCGACCTGCTCTTGATTGAAGGTCAGGTCAGGTGCCTTACCAACAGCGCCAGCGCCATCCATCAGGGAACGCAGCTCGATATCACCGCCGGGCAGCGGAGAGACCTGTGGACACAGGTCTGTCCCCCCATAGGTTGCCGCTTCCTCTGCCGTACAGTAAGCCGCATGTACCGCCGCACTGCGATATCCACCCTGACGCGGCGCCACCGGAAGGGACGCCACGCTCTTGCGCACCATTTCGCTGCTGACGCCCCCGCCGCCAGACAGTCGGGAGGCGCTGGAACGGGTCTGCTTACTGACCTGCGTGGCCATGCCGGACGCCGATTCGCTGCAGATACTGTCCGTTACCGTGAAGCTGTCACGGGCACGCTCCAGACGCTCTGTCTGACGCCCAAAAATATCGGACTCTCGCTGTGCGCGGGCTGCCTCCGTCACCGCTGACACCTGTTTGTCGCTGGCCTGCACGATGGCGGTGCCTATCTGGGTTTCCGTCGTGAGGATCTCTGCCAACGTGGCATTGATGGTGCCCATTGCTGGCATAACCTGGAACTCAATCGGCGCACTGCCGGATACATAAACGGTATATGCGGCCGCGGGCTGGGTCAGTACCAGACTGACCGCCAGCGCGACCACTGTCGCAGAGTATTTCATGATTTTTCTCGCTTAAAGGTGATAGCCGCGTTTGGCAATAAGCTCAGAGGCAAGTTGGCGCGTGACATTGCCGGCATCCACATCGCCGACCTGCTTTCGACGCAGCTCGATCAACTTCTCCGCAGTGCCCTGCGGGAAAGCCTCGGCCAGAATGGCACGCGCCGTTGACCCGCCAACCTGTTCGTACAACAGCCGCCGGAGCGAACTGTCTATCGGTGAAGAGTTAAGCGCCCACAGTTCAAGAGGCCCCAGCGCGTTTTTCAATATCCGGGCCAACGTACCACCGCCCTTGATACGGAAAATGCCCAGGAACGGCACGCCACTCCCATCAGGAGCAGGGCCTGTACCGCAGCGCTGGAAGTTACGCAAGGTGACTTTCGGCACCTTGAAGCGTTCGACCAACAGCGCTTCGTCATCCGGATCGACTTCCATCATGAACAATGAGTTAGCCGAGCGAAGTATGGCCTCAGGGAAATCACGCATATACTGGGAAGACAATACGGTGCGAACCCCGAATTTCCGTTGTTCACGATCCTGGGTTTCCAGCATGGGGAAAATAAACGGCACTTTCTTGGCGTTATGCAGCTCGTCATACCCCTTGGTCTTAACCTCTTGATCCAGCTGTTCCAACCGTTCGATATGTAATGCGTGATAACGCTTGTCGACCGCAGTAAGCAACACATCACGGTACTGAGGCAGGACGAAATCACCGCCGGCCACCTGGCCAGCAAACAGGAACATGATCCCCGTTTTGAGATGCCCCGCCTTACTGTCATCCCCCATGACGTTATTGAGGTCGATTGCGATCACGCGTGTCCGAGGACTAATGACAAACCGCGTGCGCCCAGCCAGCATTTTGAATTCACCCACCGCGTCTTTCATGCAGCGATACATATACTCCAGCAACTTTTCCTGACTACCATCTCGCTGCACTTTACCGAAGGCACCCTGAATATCTTCATGATTCAGGATACCGGTCATGTCGGTCAATTCAGGTACAGCCTGGAACTGGGCCAATTGGGCCTCTCGCACATAGCCCCCATCAAACAGCAGATCACGCACTTCGTACCATAGAGCTTTATCCCACCAGTCTGCGTCGAACCGTTCAAACAGCCCCAATTTATCCAATGCCGCATCAACACATTCCAATCCAGGTAAACCGCGGCTATAAGCCTGCGGACTGACTTCTGCATTAGTGGTGTAGGCCTTACTGATGGCACGCTCGAGGATTTGTCGGGTATCGCGGGCATTAGGGGGTTCGCCGGTGGTGGGATCGATACACATGGCGGTCAACATGCCGAGTATCCAGTTGCGTTCAGGCTCTATCGGATAACGCGCCCCCAACTGGATATCAAACAGGTTGCGGCAATGGGCCGTACTATTCTGCAAAACAATACCCACCACCTCATCCTTGCGTTCCGGCGGCAAAGCATCGCGCAGCAAGGCAATCTGGCCTTGCATTGAAAATCCCTTATCGACCCCAGCAAAAAACGGCAGATTTTGCTGAGCGCTAGTGATTTGAATGTTGCCAAGGGCGTTAAGTAACACTGACTTACCCGTCCCCGGAGAACCGGACACCAGATTGGTCAACTTGTTCTGCTTACTGGTAGCCAGCCCCACAGGATAGAGTTTGCCATCCAGCGTGGGGAACAAGGCGTTGCCATCGTCTTCCCAGGCAGATGCCGGTCGCGTCAACGGCGCCAGGTTCAGTGCTTCGGATAACGGTGGGTAGAGCGGGTTGGGGCCGCTACCTTTACTGGCCGCTACCAAAGTGGAAACCCAGGCCCGAGCCGGATCGCCGAAAGTCTGTGTGACTTCACATACCCCCCATGACTGGAAAGCCTGCGTCAGTAGCGTCAGATTACGCGTCACCGCCTGCGGGCTGTCCCCCCAGGTCGCGGCCGTTATCGTCATCACACAGACAGGTTCATTTTTCTCAACTTGTGTCAGTGCAGCGATGGATTTCCAAATCGGCCGTAACGTCGGCACAAACGCCATAAAGTCGAGCGTCCCTTTCTTAACGCCCAGCGCCGACATGCCGCCAGGCATCACATCCATCCGTACCCGCCAGGGCACCGCACGCGGCACCAACGCTTTAAGATGCGCAAACGACTGAGGGGTTTGTGGCCCAAGGACAACTGACAAGGTGCCATGCCACACGCCGTTAATGTGCAACATATTGCCCTGCGGGTGAATATCCTGATTCATCAACTGGAAGTTCAGCCATGGCGCCAGGAATGGCGTGTGATCATCTCCAGCACGTGCGCCATGGGGCATAATGGGATCATCCGGCAACAATGGCTGCCAGTGCTCTGAGGTACCAGCCCGATCCACTTGCTCACGCAATGCATGCCCAACTGAATGCGCGTCAAGACGACTCAACAGCACACCTTCGCCGTTATCTCTCAATGCCGCCTCTATGCCACTGAGAAAGGCATCATGTCTGATTTTTTGTCCCACCATCTCAGCCAAAACAGGGTTTTGGCCAAAACGCGCATCGGGGCTTTGCTGGATAAGCGCCTTGAGACGCTTGTTTTCGTCCATCAGTTCGTGGGCAGACAATGCCTTACGTCCGGTATAACACACCAGATAACAGCGTTCTCGTGACACCCAGGGGCTGATCTTCGCCACCCGTTCATCCAGAATTTCCTTCAACGCCATGCCGGTACGGCGAATAGACCGGTATTGAGGCGCCATAAGGCGCCTGACCTCTTCTTCCCCGCGTGAAGGATCATCCTCGTAAATCAGGCTAAATTTATGGCCATGTCGGCGATACACCGCATTCAAAGATTCGGTCATACGTTTGATGCGACCCGCCCAGGAAAACGGCGCGTCTGACGCCGCCGTTTCATCGGTATCGCAAAAGCTGCCGGCGACGGCAAAGGCCGAGCAATAATCACCGTCGTCAGTCACCAAGATATAGGGAGCTGCCAGCTCGGGGTGGCGTATACGGTCGTCATCTGTCAGGCGGATCACCGTCTGCAGATCACAGTAGTCGGGCAAATCCCGCGACACGGCAAAGCGGGAAGTTGCAGTAATGATCTCTTCAATCCAGCGGATCGGGTTCGGCATACAAATCACTCCGGCGGTAGGTAGGGAAACACCAGGTCGTCAGGGCCTGCGCCGCTGTTTTACCCTCAGGCAACAACAGGGACAGGTCATCGAACACATCAGGGGGAAATACAGGTACACAGCCAACCAATCGTTCTTGCAGGCGTGCCCGCTTGACGGGGGGCAGTCGCAGCATGGCTGCGGCAAACTCTCCCACTCGCGCCGTTCCCCATGCCCCTTCAACCTCTCGGGCATGGAGTATCATCCAGCGCCACACGCGTTTTCCCTCACGCTGCTGTGTTTGGGTGCCAGCAATCATCGCCAGCAAAGTCTGACGCTGCAGGTGAAGGGCGTTCGTCAGCGACACACCGGGAAGCCAGACCAGACGAGCATGGGCTGCGGTGGGGCTGTCGAGGTGCCCGGAGAGGTAACATAAGGTGCATACCGCATGTGGCTCATCAAACCCTGCGCGGGCCCCCTGCCACAGTTTGTTAATATGCAGGCCACAGCATCGACAACGTGAACCGTCCATCGGCTGCGGCACCGGTGTTTGGGGATCGCCACTGATATCCAGTGAAAGTGGCGCTAGCGTTAACTGAGCTTCAGTCATGACGAATTCTCAACCAAAAGCAGACAGGGCCATCTCCCCGAATATGTCGCTGTGCCATAGATTCACTCCATAAAAAACGCTCCGGAAATCCGGAGCGTATCTCGTTAACCGACGTTGACCGGTGACAGTCCCACCTGTGTTTGCGCTCGTTTGATAATTTCCGGCACCACGATGAGGCAGACCCCAAACAGAATTGCCGAGATAATATGGGAGACCTTGATCTGTGGATTGTCCTTCTTGTTTTTTGCTGCAATCAGTCCGCCAATGACAAATACGGCTCCGGCAAGCTGTGCAATAACAAGTGCAGACTTAATCCCGGACTTGGCACCTTCAGCAGCACGGTCGGCCATATCCGCAATATCACCATCGGCCATTGCAGTGACCGGTAGAACCGCTATAGCGCCTGACAAAAACGCCATAAATCGCTGACGTAACCACGTTTTAATGAAATAAGCGCGCACGGAAAGTTTCAGCATCATGTCGTTTGGCATGATTGACTCCTTGAAAATGAAGATTGTTATTAATGAAGGTGAGAGTGCGCTTACGCGCGGATGAAACCCGGCAGGCTTACAGCATGCCAAGGAATTTTTGCAGGGCATCAAGCAGATAAGGACTGCAGACCATCATGATACCCAGCGTGAATTTCAAGCTTCCGGTGGAAACGTCCTGACTGGCCGACAACCCCGTATGCCCATCTTTAAGTGACCGGCGCCAGGTCAACATCCCCTGCAGCGCAACATAAACGCCAAAGACGCGGATCAGGGTCAGCATGGCGTTCGCGGCATCGGCCGCCACGCCAAAGGTGCCAACATCCACATAGCTGATGGCGTCGAAGGTAGCGCCTTGCCAACCCACTTGCCGGGCTGCGGCACCGATCATCTGATCCAACCCCGCCAACCCTCCGCACAACAGCAACCAGGCGATCACCTTTCCGCCGCCAGCGGACTGGCCCGGCGATTTACGTGATGCACTGGCGTGGTGTGCCAGAAATGTCACCGCGCCTACCACGGCAAACAGCATGGCCAGCGTAAACCCCAAACGGGTAAACGCCCCCTGCACGTTATGCGCGAGATTGACCAACAGTTGGATAGCATCGCTTCCGTTAGGCATAACCCTTACCTCACTTCAGCACGCCCGCGCTGGTGCTGACTTCACGAGACTGAGCATCGATACCGGTGATGGTCACCCTCCCCAGCCGATCGCCCGCTTTGACAGCCCAGGTTTTACCTTGCCAGTACACCCACGCCATGCCGTTTTGCACCGCATCAAGTCGCATGCCGGCAAGCGCAGAACGAGAACGGGGTGCGGCACGATCATTAACCTGCGACACCACAGCTGCAGGCTTTGCCTCAAGAACAGACAACCTGCTGAGCAGCTGGTTATTCTGTGCCTGCAGGTCAGTCAATTGCTGTTTCAGCGCGGCCAGCGCGGTACTCTGCGTTTTGACCGTGTCCGCCAACCGGGAAATCGCCGTGCGGTTAGTCTCCGCAAAAGAACGAACACCGCCAACCATGGTGGCAACGTCATTCTGCAGTTGAACCGCGTCCGCTCCCCCTGCCGGTGCGACAGCGGCCAACGCCACCGGTGCCATAGATTGACCATATTCAGCCTCACTAAAGGCATCCTGCGTAGCTGCCGAACCGCCATCATCACCATTCACATAAGGAGCGAACAGATAAGCCGCAAAAAGTCCCAGAGCAAGAACGGCCGCTGCAAGCCAGGGCAGCGTTAGACCCAAAAGCAACTTACGTTGCATTAAGCCAGGTCTGGCGGGCACAGTCGGTGTTGGCGGAGCTTCAGTCGGGGCGGATACTGTTGGGTTAGTTGAAAACTCACTCATGCCTATTCTCCCGAGTAATCAGTTGAACCAGATAATCATGGGCACGCTCTGCGGCTTCCGGCCATGGACTCATCGCCGCAGCGTGTTTAGGATGCACACCGGGCAGGCAGTTAAGGTAACTCTCCAGCGCTTCCCGTCCTTCTTCAAAACGTTGATCGGTATGCATCAGAAGGTACAACTCGGATACCCTATCCGAAGATACCCAGTCCTGAAGCAACCTGGGGGATATCACGTCAGGCTCACAGGCGTGCAAACAGGCCAGCGCGCAGTTCAGTGCCTGCCGCAGTTGCTGACTTTTCTGACGCCACTGCAAATTTTCATCCAGCCCTATAGTCATGTTCTGCTCGAATTGTCGTGCCATGGAATATCCCTTATTGCTGTTGCAGCCTGCGCTGCGCTTCGATTCGTGCCTGTGTCTGTGCCCGCCAGTCGTTTTCTGTCGGCGGCATTCTGTCTACCGGTTTTACCACCGGTGATGTGGCCATTGGCGCTGTTGCTGCCCCAGCGTTGGCCACATCGGTTGAGTAAACTCCTCGCATGAACTGAATCGCCACCACCTGTTGCTTCTCGATAAGGACCTGCTTCGACGGTAAGCGTGCTGCATCACTGCTCAACACATTCGCAGCCTGACTGGCCGTACCGCCGGCAATCACGCCAGCAACTGCTTTACCATCCGGTGTTTCCGGTCGCGTCGTCACCGCGTTGAAGCCGTTCGTCACCACCTGCGTATTGGCCTGCGCATACATCTCACCGATACCCCCAATCCCTTTCAGTAAGGCTGGCAATACAATGCGCGAGAAGTAACGGTTATTGACTTCAGTGGCGACGCTCGGCATCAGGCTCTCATCCTGCAGCGCATAGGCATCGACCTGATAATTGACGCCCCCAAAAGACATTTCGGTGAAGTGGATCACCACCCCATCCCCCGCCAGTTTCGCGCCGGCAGGGGCTTTAAGCACCGCGCCCGCATAGGGACCTGACACAAACCTCCCCAACACTGGGGTGGTGCTGTTATCTGAGTCCACGCCAATGTCGATCACGCCCGGACCACGCCAGTAGGGTGGCACAACCACGGAAGGAGTGACCGACGCTCCCCCCGTTCCGGTACTGAGTGAGGCCGTCTGCACCGACATATTGCCCGGCAGGCTGGCGCTCCAGCGGCTAAAGCCCGACATGTCTCCCCCGCTCCCCCCCGATGTATTACCGTCTCCCCCACCGAGAGCCTGAGCTACCTGTATACCGGTTGGGGATGATGTCGTATCCGCTCGCGGTACCATCTGCGCCAATAAGGCGTCCAACGCTTTCTGACGCCGCTCATCTTGCCGCTGCCTGTCCGTATCGGCCTGGCGCGAATCACTGCGCCCCTGTCGGGCTGACGGTTCTGTCGATGACTTTCGCGCATTCGTAGCTTGGGAGGGCAGCGTCACGGGTTCCTGCTCCAGCGGTATAGAAGCAATAAAGCTGCTATTACGCTGCTGTGCGGTCGTGACCCCTTCCTGGTTATACTGTCGAAGCAAATCCCGATACGCCGGCGTTTCTGTCCCCTTGCTGTGCACCGACGCGCCCACGCGATTGATATCAACCTGGGAGGGTGCCGGTGGCGGCGTAGCCAGCCAGCTCCAGACAAAATAAGTCCCGCCTACCAATGCCACCACAGCAGAGGCCACAAGGGTCAATGTCAGTTTTTTATCCCTTCCTGCATCATTTTCACTCGCCATGTCTTACTCCAGAGCAATGTTTAGCGCGGTGGTTTTCCCCATAACGGAAAACGTCACATAGGGTGTCGCCGGCAACTTCCACAGGTGAGTGCCATCTGCAGAGGAAAGCGTCGCTTCAAACTCGTCACGAATATCGGCGCGCGATCGGATGTACAAATCATCCCCCAGTTGCCATACCGTGGTGTCAGGCACGCCACCGGTAACTTTGAGCCGTCGAGCCTCTTTAGGCGGTACGCCGTCAAGGAAAGACTGCAGCGTACTGTCATGCAGCCCGATGCGACTTTCAGGTATGGCCGTCGCTTTGGCCGCTGGCCCACGCCGGGGAACGCGCATATCGAGGCGACTGTCTACCGTCCAGGTTTTAGCAGACGTATCCGGTTCGCCGCTGGTGACATTCAGCACAATGGGAACGGACAACCCACTCAGATAAACGGTGATATTGCCGCTAACAAAAGGTTGCTTGGCATAGACCACCATCACCGGACTGTCCGGCACCCAGTAAAGCTGGAAGGCCGGATTACCGCTGATCGGTGCAGCGCCCAATTTCCAGGGTGCACCGGTGCTGTCGATAAACGTCAGTGAACTGGGGTAGTTCATCGCCGTGCGCACCAGTGGCAAACTGGCTCCCGGCGACAAATCGACGGTCAGTGCACTGATACGAGGCACCACCGATACTGAGGGTGAGATCATGGCCCGGGTGACGTCGGACTGACGCGCCCGCAACTGCCTAATCTCATCAGGGGTCAAGGGTGATACGGCCTCCTCGGCCTGCGCATAGAGTGGTGAGGGAGGAGGAAGTGGATCGCTACCGGACAACCCGGCACCATTAGGTAATGGTGGCTCCGACACGGGCCGAGCGGCCGGTGCAGCAGGCACCGCAGCCGTGGGAGTCTGACTTTGTGACCAACCTGCCGGCGCGGAGGCGGCAGGCGCCTCTGCCCAGACCGGCGTGGTCATCAACGCCAGCAAGGAGAACATTAGGGTATTTTTCATGGGGAACCTCAGTTGGCGTTTGTTGAAATCATTTGGGTGACTTCAAGACCCGCCGGCTTTTCCTGAACGTCGGTGCGCTGAATGCGCAAAGTGAAGATAAACCGCTGAGCTGGCGTACTGGTTTGCTGCCCATCAAGCTTGAGTGTGACCGGATACTGGAACTCCCAGGTATAACGATCGCCGAGTACCCCTTTGCTGCGTATGACGCCAGGCGCCACATCAACCGACAGGTTCATCCGCTGACTTTTAACTGCAGCAAGAATGTTCGACGACGTCAGTGCCTTGTTGTATCCCTCAAAACCCTGGTCAGAGAAAAGTGGCTCCACCCGGGTCATCTGCGAGCGATAGTGAACAAAGTCGAGCGTAAAGCCTTTACGCAATGCATCGGCACCAAATGCCGCAACATCCTCTGAGCTAAACGCTGGCATATTCATCGGTTTGACCGGAGTCACCCGCCCGTTCTCAGTCGCAAAGTATTTCACCGGAGGGTGTGCAACCTGCCATCCCAGATATCCGTTTAGGGAAAGCGACAGCACCATCGCCACACATAACCACAGCATGACGGTCAGGCAGCGATGAGCAAAAGCCGCCCCCAGCTCACGCTGGCGTTGCAGGGACAGGGCATGTGCATAAGCACGCGCCTCATCGTCTGACACAGGGGGCGCCATGTTCGGCGCCAATGGCGCCTCGGCAGAGCTCTGTTCTTGCGTTTGCATGGGTCTCCTTAACGCCCCGTGAACTCTTGCCACGGGTCAATGGTGCCGGGGATGTTGTCGTTGATCTTGTCAACGGCCGCCTGACAGACCTTCTCAGACACCTGGTTCATAATGTCAGCAAGGCTGGGGAACGTGGGCAGTTGGATCGTGGTTGTGCGTATCCGTGACAAACAATCCTGCAACTGGTCGGAAGCATTCTGCTCTCGCGACGCCCAGGCTTCGGCTGCCCGCCGTGCCTGTTCATAACCGGCTTTGCTACCGGCTTCAGCAGCAGCCCCCGCACGGCAGGTAGAAGCAAAACTGGTAGCCGGCAGACAGCACAACACCGCAAGCAGTGCAGCGCACACGCTTTTTTTAAACATAAAGTGTCCTTTGCGGTCAGTGAGTTATATCGGGCGAGGGTCGCCCGGCTGCGCCTTTGGCGCTGCCGCCGGCGCGGCCTTTGGGGAGGTGTTCTCATCCCGCCAACGTTCGTCAAATCCCAATCGGGAATGAAGCGCGGGCGGTAAGCTGGCGGGTGCATCCAGTTTGCCAATCCGAACCTGGCTATCACCTTCCAGCTTGAAGGCGATATTCTCGCGGGGAACAGGCTGGCCGCTGCTGCGGTTGATCCCATTTCCGCAACCTACAGGCCTCGCTCCCTCCGGGGTGACCGTGTTGAACACCATCGGTGGGGCATCGTCCCTGCCAGGCAACGTCACCAGGACATGCTGATACTGCCCCTGGTGGCGAACCACACCCTGTAGGTACGGCCCATCACTGCGTACCAGGTATAAATCAAGATGGCCATCTTTCGACCAACTGCTGACAACCGGCTCCCCAGCCCCTTTATCCACGGACGGCCGCGGTGCGGATAACACATCTCCGGGAGCCTGACTGCCCTGCCCATCAGGACGCAACCAGTACACACCTTCCTTAGGCGCAGCCGGCGGCGGCATATCAAGGTGCAGGTGGGTGATGATGGCCGATTGGATTTTGGCAAAGCGCGACGCATCGAATGCCGCCAGCTTCACGCCTTCATCAGTACCGGTGCGTACCGTATCGCCCCCAGTCGGGGTCAACGACCACTGATTGCGATGAGCAGTTTTAGACTCAAAATGGGTGACCACCCCCTGATCGTCCTTTTGCGGAACCTGTACGGTTACCGCCTCCTTTCCCAGCCAGGTCAGTGTCGCCATGCGGCCTGGCTGGATGCGTGTTTCACGCAGCAACCCCGACAGTTCCTTACCCCAGAACGTTTGTTTTCCTTCTCGCGTCCGCAACGTAATGAACGCGCTTTGCGATTGCCCGGGTTCAAAACGGAAGGGTGCGTTGCCACATTCGAGTACCTTACCCGTCACCCCCGTTGCCGCCGCTTTGTAACTTTGGTGAATAGCGGGAGAAATACTGCTGTCAGGCTGAGCCGCATTATCTTGCGGTCGTGCTGCAGGAGCGACACGATGTTCAACGGCTGGTGCAACCTCTCGCGGGGCGTCCGCTGGTGTGGCTGCTGCAGAGGCGGGGTGATTCACTGGCGATACAGCCGGTTGCGATGTGGGGGAATGAGCAGGCATCGGCACCCTGTCACCGGTGACAGCGTCACGCGCTGATACTGGTGCAGCCAATAACTTCCGCGCATCCTCCAGCATGGCCTGTTGAGCGGGTACCTTCATCGCCACATTGATTTTATGCTGGGCAATCAAGGCAATCGCTTTTTCCTGAAAAGCCTCACTACCGGTCAGTTCAATACGTCCCCGGTAATACTGTGCCGCCGTCAACAGTGCCGCGAGCACCTTCTCATCGCTTTGGCTGGCCCCTTCAGCCATATCCAACCGAGAACCCCGATCGATGAACGCCGGTTCGTTATCCAGCTTATAGAGAACCGATTTATCACTCTGCGACTCCCATGACAGCCGCTGGAGTAACGCATCCTTATCTATCAGCGCTACGTCCGGATCAGCGGCTTCACCGTTCGGGCGTGACGGGCCAACCCAGATAGCGTCAACGGCAGGCTCGGCCTGAGTCTGTTCTGACGCAGCGCGGTGAGCCCACTGTGACGCAGGTATGGCATTTTCTTGCTCTGGCTCACTGGCTGGGCGAGCTGGCACATCAGCCTCCAGCTCACTTGCCGTATCCGCTGTCGCCACCCGGGACGTTTCAGTCGCCTCTGGCGTCGGTACAACGTATTCTGCACCGCCGGTCGGGGTTGGTTCTGGTACGCCCCCTTCAGGATTAAGTCGTCCAGCCAGAGAAATGGGGGCGTCGTCTGAAGGGGTGACTACATCAGAAACCTCGGGGATCTCTGCGGGTTCGGTGCCCACGCCAGGTAAGGGAACTGTCGATGTTTCGGCTTGCGCGGCCCAGGACGCATAATCATTAATATCGATCGGCATCTCATCAACAACGGGAAGGTGATCTACAACCGGTTCAACAGGCTCGATGTCGCCCTGAAAAGAAGGCGTCTCGGCCGGCATTGGCGGCATAGCGTCGACCGGAGTAGGCAGCGGTTCGTCAGGAATGGGCGGCGATACGCCCTCGGATGGAAGGTTCATTTTGTCTCTTTCCTCTCGGATGATCTCCAGTGCTCGGGCAATGTTGGCGGTCACGAGCAAACGCAACCCATCAAGCCCACGCGACTGGTGAAGGTCATTGAAATCGGTCAGTCCCTGTTTTTTTTCAGCGTCGGTAAAATCAGGCACAATTGCAGCACCGTAAGTCACTGAGGACGCTGCCTGGGTTGCCATCAGCAACCCTTTGTTCACCTTCTTCGCATGATCCAAATCGGCCAGGAAGATATGTGGGTTGTCGGGATAACGCGCGTGCAGCACGTTGGCTATTGCAGCCATATTGCCGGCATCGATAGTCATCACGACCGGCTGGCCAGTGGCAAGATTCAGGCTTCTGGCCGTGGCATACCCCTCGGCATACATCACCGGAGCGTCAGGTAAAAGCGGGCCTCCCACCACCAAAAAATTCCCCTGCTTTGGCGCATCGCTGTAAAGCCGCTTATCACCGTCAGGCGTGATGTACTGCAAGGTGCGAAACTCACCCTCAGCATTAAAAAACGGCACCACCAGGGCACCGTTTTGAGTTTGTCGCAGCTCTGGCGTCGGGGTTATCCCCTTTCGCACCAGATAAGGATGGGCGGGGTCAGCGCCCGGAAGCTTGTCGTATAACACCTGCGCTTTCGCCGTCTGCCGACGGTAATTGGCCTCTCGTGCCCGTTCAGCATTATCGTGTGCCTGGCGGGCTGCAGCCCGAATGTGCAGCCGGGCAACGGGGTCAACTTCTGTTCCGCTGGCCTTCCAGTTAGTGACCGACTTCTCCGTTTCCGCACGGTGGTAATTGATAAACCAGCCGCCGGGTCGGCGATCGAGGAACCCGCGGTAAACGCCACTTTTTTGCCCCTTCTTATCCTCCAGCGTAGCGACGCGATGCCGCTTCCCGTCCATCACCGGCAAACCTTTCACGACTAATCCCGCCTGCGTCAGGGCATCATGAAACTCTGCCTGCGCATCACCACCGCCGGTGCTGATGGTGTTATCGGGCAGCCAGGCCTTCACGCGATCGATATCGCTCCCTGGGCGCGCGTACCACAGAACGGCATCTTTATCCCAGGCCAGTGCCGAACGGCCATCATCAAGTAGCCCTGCGGCCTTGCGCGCCTTATCTCGTTCTTCGTGCGGCACCGCCAGCCAAAGACAGTGCTCAATTACTTTTCCCATGTTGATCTCCTCGACGCCGATCCCTACTCCGTCACCCTAAAAGGCCTATGTGGATAATCGTCACTCGCCTTCAGTAAAACGGCGATACCACCACGGGCGGCCCGACAGCCGCTTTCCCCGCAGCAGATAGACCAGCCGGGCATTCAGCACCGTCAACGTCCAACCAAAGGCCGACAGAATGCGGAAAAAAATGATGATGCCGCTGATCACATAAATCGTGTCCCAGGTAGGGAAGCGGAACCAGAATAAATACAGCAGAAACAAAGGGGCTGGAACACCGTAAACGTTGAGCCGCCGAGAGGCATTGCGCCAATAGCCCGGTGGCAAAGGTTCCTGTTCATCATTCATGAGCATGACCTCGCTCCAACTCACGTAACTGGTGGCTAGTCAGGGCGACGGCCAGCTCGCTGCGAGCGATGCGACCTTGCAAGTACAGCCGCCAGGCATGATCGGCAATGCGCCGTTTCTCAGTTCGAATAATGCCGTCAATATGCTGGCCCCATTTGATGTAAGGCATTTGCGACAGCCGTTCCCGCAAGAGATCGTCAAAGATAATGTATTCACGCACAGCCTGCCGTTTGCCATCGGTGGTTCTCAGCAACTTCTGCACCACGATGTACTGCAGTACACCCAGCATATCGTGTGCGATAGCTTCGCGGATCTCGGCCTGGAACAGGTTCAGGCAACGAGGAATGGCCTCCCCCGGTGAATGAATGTGCAGTGTCGACAAGCACAGATGACCAAGCTGGCCCGCCTGTATACCGGCCTCCACGGTTTCCCTATCACGCATTTCCCCGACGCCAATAACCGACGGTGCTCGCCGTAGGTCAGCACGGATACCTTCGGCAAAATTGGCCACATCCCGCCGGATCTGTAGCTGGGTCGCTGGCAGAATATCTCCGCTCTTACCCAGAACAAACTCTATCGGGTCTTCGGTCGTCGTCACTTTGCGGTCAGGGTCATGGTCGATACAGTGCCGATAAACCGACGCCAGGAAGGTACTTTTTCCGGAGCCGGTTTCACCGCCAATGAAGGCCAATCCTTTATGAGGCAGGACAACACTGCGTAGGTCATCCTCGATACCCAACGAATCCAGGTCGGGGATTGCGGTCGGGATAATTCGCATGGTCAGTGCAATGGTCGTATCAAGCCGCCCCGCCGTTGCCTGTACGAAATTGCAACGGAACCGCAACCGTTCGCCACGATCCAGACCGTAACGCTGGTACATATCGCCATCCAGCTGCAGCGCTCTGTCCACTGGATGCCCCCCACCGGCCGTTGCCCGGACTTCCGGCTCAAAGACCTCGTCAATCAGTTTGGACAAGGTGTCGTCAGCCAGCACAAAGGTGCTGGCTCGTCGCAATCGACCGTGGTGGCTGACAACCAGGTGATTGCCGCCCTGGATATGGATATCACTGACATTCTGCTTGGCGCACCAGACAAAAAACGCTTTCAGCGCATTGCCATCCAACCCGTTCTCAAACGGGTAGGGTACAAAGTCAGTAGATTCAGTCATGATCGCCCTCTCTTTGTATTACCGGCTTCCATTTCGTCTTGTCAGGCACAAATCCAGCGTGCTCTTTGAGGCGACGTACCCTGTCCCCCGTGGTCAGCTTGCTACGATCGCCACTGACGGTTTGTTGCTGGTCTGTCACCACCGGAGAGGTGATATATCCCTGTTGCAACAAGCGGGAGTAAACCAACATGCCGCGATAATCACGGGTCAGACGATTGAAATTGGCCTCCAACGTATGGTCAGCACTTTCCCGCCCTTCTTCCCACCCCTTGCGAACAGCAGCCTGCCACAGTGCTTTCTGCGCACCGTTAGCCGGAATCACTGCCGCCTCAGGCCCATCTACAGCCGAGGTAGACAAACCTGCACTGAGCCAACTCCGCCAAGATGGCGGGTTGCTGACAAAACGCTCCGGGGCAAGAATTTCATACACATGCGTAGCGGTTCTTATCTGATTAGGGGTGATGTGGGCCACATCCTGAGCCTCACTGATCACCGGAGGAAGCCAACCTTGGCGGCTGATCAAAGTACGAAAGTCATATAAGGCATCCAGGTTTTTAGCGACAGCATCAAGTGTTTGCCGTAGCTCCCAGGCTCGCTGTGCTTTTCCACCCCGAAAACCCAATGTGCGTCCAGCCTCTTCAAGCAGTTGACGCCGCGTTTCCGACACATCCGACGATGATGGCTGTGAAGGACTGAGGTAACTGCCCATATCTGGCGGTGCAGACTCTGAAGGGGATTGTGCAGCTGCTGCATGACCGCACAGTACGCCATTGACGAAAAGCAGCGTCAGAAAAGATTTTTTCATCTGCTCCCCCTCGGTTTCTCTGCTTGTGAAAAGACCAGCGTAAGCTGGCCAGGAAACTCATGCAGAGTAGCGCGCCAGGCAGTCTGAATTTCGATCATTCGCAACAGGTTTTGGTAGGTGACGTCGTTTACATGCAGGTTGACCGGCAACGGAAGCCGCACACCAGTCCAGTTAAAGGTCAACCCACGTTGTCGGGTCAGATGAGAAAGCAGCTCAACAGCATCGCCATCCCAGTCAACCGTGACACGCTGCGAATGAGCATTGATGCCAGGCGTAAAAAATGCATTTCGAACCTCATTAACAGCACCAGCCTCCCAGAGCGTAACGTTATTATGTTGCACATTCTGAACAGCGGTTGTCATTTGTGTTGATGGAGTTACAAGGGAAATCGGTTTGGAATTATGCGTACATCCACCGAGCAACAGCCCGACGGACGCCACCAATAAAATTCTCATCAGATTGAGTTCCTGTGGAAATTAAAGAGGGAAGTGAACGTTATTGGTAGGCCAGCACCCCAAATTGCCCAGGACTGCACCCACGTTCAGGCAGAGGATTAGAAACAATGTTGTAATTAGCTCCCGCCGGCACCGCAAAATTAATGGTGGTTTGTTTGGCCCACTCAGGGTTATTGCTGATGCTTGTCGCAACATTTAAACCGTTAACACTTGCGGCCAAAGCGAAGGTGTTATCACAAGAGCCATCGTTAACACCCCATGTTTTTGTAGACTGCCCTCCTATCGCGGTAACCCACATTGTCGAGCTACCAGGATTAGAACCAGAGAAATTGCCAACGTGGCTCCCAAGCTGTTGATATGCACCATTACTTTTACCCGTACCCCGCCATATTCCGTTTTGGCAAAACAACAGTGCACCATCGGTTGCCCTGCCAACCAAACCATTAGGGCTACAGCCCCAGCCTTCATTTGCCGTACCATCCAGTTGCAGATATTCGCCGACCGATGCCCGCCCGTCTGCACGAACACTCCCGCCTTTCAGTTGGCCACCGGTATAAATGCCTTTATTATTCAACGACCTGATCCAATCGTTGTCATCCATATAAAGGCCGCCTCCGTGGTCTTCATTGAGCCAACCTTTACCATGCTTGGTAATAAGCCAACCACTATTACTGCGGATGTCACCGTTAGAGGTTATCCACCCGCTGGACCACACGCTATCATTAGCAATTAAACGTTTACCGTTAACATCTTCACTAAAATTACCTGCTTTGGCATTGATATTGTTGGCATTATTCAAATCATTGGTGCCCATATCAATGGCAGTATGCATCTTGTTAAGATCGGGACGGCCATTAACCTGGAAGCGATACAAGCGATCACTTTCTTCAGCACCCCCGGCCAATACATCCGACGTCAGGTAAGCAGCAAGGTGGCCACTCTGCCCACTGAGACCCATGCTAGCCAAATTGACTTGCCAACCACCGCCGGCACCGTTGGCAATATTGGCAGGATAGATATATCCCCCAAGGCCAGAGGTGTTCTGGGCGATATATCGCTGCCCCTTGAACGCAATGTCCTGACCGCCGGCCGTCAACACAAAGGCGACCAGTTTGTCCGTTTGTGTGGGATTGCGTGTTACGGCGAGGATATAGGTCTGAGTATTATTGTTGGTCAGGGAAAAACCCGCGGGCAAATACCCTTTATCCCTTAGGGTCTGCCCGGTTACAGTGATGTTGCCGCCCCCTTTGACCTGATTCAGTAAGGTGTCGTAATTATCTTTGACGTATCGGCGTGCACCCTGGCTCACCGTGCTCAGGTGTGTGGCTGTCACGACCCAGGTTTGCTCCTCTATATAGTTGGAGTATCTTTCCAGCCCGATAGGGGCGGCAATCAATACGATCCCCAGCACGATGGCCATTGAGATCAACGATACCCCCCGGTTGATACGAGGGTTGGCAACTTCAGCAGTCATAAAGCACCTGATAGGGTCAGTTGAGGGAAGCTTCCGGCCAAGGCCGCCAGTAAGGCGAACAGCCAGGGAGCATAAGGTTGAGCCGTTTTTTTCATCAGTAGTGCACCAACGATAAACAGCAAGAATGCACATCCACTCAGCACGCTGGCCAACTGCCAGGGAAACCAGGCACACAGTGCGGCGATCAGATGAACATCGCCAAGGCCAAACCCTTCTTCACCCCGCAGGCGTTTGGCACCGTAGTGAAAGGCATAGAGGAACATAAACATGCCGATACTGCCTGTAAGCGCCTCCGTCAGGGTGAGCGTGCTCCCAGGCAGACAGGTAAACAGCAGACCTGTCAGCCAAAATCCGGAGGTATAACGCAGAGGGAGCCAGTAATTGCGCATATCAAGCAGCACCATGGGAATACCCCACGCAAACAGCCCCAGTATTTTGACCGTTCCCAACCAGGGGAAATCCGCGAGTGCTGTCGTTGCAATCAGGACAGTGCCAGTGCCGGCGAAAACTATTGTGACGCCCCGTATCTGCAACCGAGTGAGGGGTGGGCCATCGTGCTCAAGCAAAAATTGTTTCGCTCGATGAACCAACGGTTGGGCACCAATGCACAGAGTGATGCCGGCGAAGGCCATCAGTAACGAAAACTTCAGGAGATACAGGGTCATCAGGCTGCACCTCCCTTAAGTTTCATGTACATCGCATACACTTTCCGCGCATAAATCATGCGCCGTGGACCGTTGTTGTCAGCAAACCCGGCATTGTAGGAGCCGAGGCATTGCCAATTGACGCCGCATTGCTTGAGATGCTTTGCCAGTATCCAGGCCCCTATCTGTACGTTGAGACACGTATTTGTCAGCAGGTCCTGCTCACTTTGAATAATGCCCAGCGCACGCAGCTGGGGAATGTGTCGGTCATTAATCTGCATCAGCCCGAAGTCTCGGCTGGTGACCCGTCCTTTTTTATCGCGATTATTGCCGATAGCACGTGGGTTAAGACTGCTTTCAACGGTGGCCATTGAACGCAGTAATAAGGGGTCGACTTTATAGCGGGCGCCCGCCTCGTTAAAACAGAACGCCTGTGCCGGCAGCGATAATAATAACGCCCCGCCCAGCACCAGGCAGGACAAGGCACGTTGAAATGAAAACAACATAAGAATGCACTCCAGAAGGAGGCCGGCAACAGGACGTTACCGGCGGGATGGGCATCAGGTGTTGCTGGTGAAAGTGAGGGTATTTTGACCAACGGAGCCTTTATCTGCAGTGCACTGTGCGCCAACGGCGCTCGCCGCTATTGCACCATTAGTTGACGTGCCGTTAACCATGGTGGTCACAACACTCGGCGCCGCACTCAGCTTGGTCGCCAGAGTAATGCACGCTTCCTGTGGAACCGCCGCGTAGGTCAGTGAGAAGGAGGACTTCTGACCGCCGGCAGTCGCAACGGGTTGCACGGTGACAGCCCCACCCCACAAGTTTTGCAGCTTGGCGCTGCCGGAGGATTTAGTGCCGACAACAGTCATGTTGGCCGGCGCACCGCCAAACTGGATAAGCGCACCGGTCATGGCATCTGCAGCAGCAAAATTATAGATACCGGATGTTTTCAACATGGTGCGGGTATTGGTTAACAGTTCCGCAGCATTATTGTACTCCGTGCTGGCGTCGTTACGGTTAAACAAACTGCCCCCTTGGGTAATGGCGATGGCCAGTACGACCAAGACAAGAACAAAATAGATGGCCGCTTCAAGCAGGGTGATAACCCCACGGTTGATTGCCGAGCGAGGTGTTTGTGTCAATTCCATTACTGTTTCCTTTAGGTTTTGTGGAGAGTGGACGGCTTAACGTGTGCCCACGAGGTCGTTGAGGTTTTGTGTGGCCAGGAGGATCAGGATCATGTAGCCAGCGTTGGTGCCCAATGCGATGTAAGAAAGCAAAGACGCCGTTCGCTTGATCCGGGCTACGGTTTGCACAAGCCAGGCCCGTGCAAAATTTTCAATAATCATTTCAGCGTTATCGCCATCAGTCAGCAGGACCAGTTTGTCGATAGCGCGTGGGGAGGGAAATCCGTAGCCGGCATTGCGTAATGCGAGCCCCAGGTGGTCACCTTGTCTAACCTGACGCTGGGTTGCGGCCAATCGTTCATACAACCAGGGCGGCGCATAGCGACTCAGCATCTCGATGGCGTCTTCCGTTTTCACCTGAGCACGCATCAGCGCACTGAAATTCAGCAGGAAGCCCACGCCGAGCACGTCGCGATACACGCTCCAGGGCAATAAACGGTCCAAGACATGTTGTCGTATTTTTCCAATCAGATTTGGCATCGACCAGACAACGAACCCAATCAGCAGGATCACCAGCCCGCTGAGAATAATTGCATGATTAACAAAGAACTCTGATATGGCGCTGAGCCACCACAACCCCCCCGTCCAGTTTTCTCGGGAAGATAATGACTCCAGGCGAGGAAGAAAGTAGACAGTCACCATCTTCATCATGGCGAATGTGGTTGCCATCAGCAGCATCGGGTAAGCCAGTGTGGAAACCAGCGCTGATTTCATATCCGACATACCCTGAACCACGGTGATTGCCCGATATAAGGCGGCAGCCAGGTTACCGTCCTGAACACCGGAGCTGAGGATGGCGGCTTCCTGTCGGGGTATCCAGGGCGCCAATCCCTGATCGACTGATCTGCCCTGACGCAATGCACTGAGCATATCCTCCAGACAATAGACCACCGGGGGGCGCTTGTTCCCGTAGCTCCCTATCATTGAATTGATGGCTTTTTCTACTTTAAGGTTATTGTCGAGCAGGAAAGCCAGGTCTTCGTAGAGCGTCAGGCGGTCGGCCGTAGAGAAGGTTTTTTGCGCCAACCAACGGCCTAAGCCCTCATTCATTTTTTCCGATGACGGCATATTGCCCCGCAATGCCGTCAGACGTTCGCGCAAGCGGGAAATCATGATATGACCTCCGGGGGTAGCAAGGTCAGACTGTCCTCGTCAAGCGGACTGATGTAATCCGCATCAATCGGGTCGACCAGCCCGGCATTGAGATAACGCAACAGGTGCTGCCCGCGAGTAATGCCGCCCAGCACGTTCACCCAATAACTGCGCGCGGCCAGCTTGCCCTCATGGCGAAACAGCTCCATGAATTTGGCGTCGGGACGAATAACTTCAGCAATGACACGTCGCCCCGTCACGCCCTTATAACAGTGCTTGCATCCCTCCGGATGGCGAAAAGCCAATGTCTCCACTCGGCAAAAGCGCTCAAGTAATGCTTTTTTCTCTTCTTCCAGACCGTCACTGACGTCACACCAGCTTTTCTTGCAGTGCGGACACAGCAGTTGCACCAGTCGTTGAGCGATTAAACCGATCATGACTTGAGGATCGGCCACCTGTCCCATAGGGATGCCCAACGTGTCTGTCAAACGGTCAAGAATGCCGACAGCATCATTCGCATGCAGCGTGGTTTCCACCAGGTGGCCGGACTTGGCCGCTGTAAGTGCAGATTTAACCGAGTTGGCATCACGAATTTCGCCGACGACCATGGCATCGGGGTCTAACCGTAAAGCAGCAGAAATAGACCTAACCCAGGCACGGCTAACGGCATCCGGATCGTTTTTATCGGCAATGATGGGGGTCTGTACCGCCCCCAGAATCAACCCCTCAGGCGGATCTTCCAGCGTCATCAGGCGTTTTCTATGCCCGGTAAAAGACAGGTACATTTCGCTGAACGTACGCAGGGAGGTACTTTTCCCGGAGCCGGTCGGCCCGGAGAGGATAATGACGCCCTCAGGGCGTGCCAGCATGCGGCGAATGAGCGTTTGCTGTTCCGGTAGAAACCCCAGTTCGTCCAGCGTGGGGGGAGCCTTTCCTTCATCAGGCAAAATGCGCATCACCACATACAACCCAAATTCTGCCGGCGTGTGCGCATAGCGTGCGCCGAAAAGCTTAAGCCCCTGCAGGAACTCTTTGCGCACCCGCCCATCCTGAGCGCGATTGGGATTAAAACTCTTCTCTGCCACATCGCACATGGACATCACAATCGTCGACGCCAGCGTCATTCCTTCGGCGCGATCCAGCTGCGTCACCGTTTCGAGGTCGCCATGCACACGAAATTGCACCACTGTCACATTATTCATCCCGATCAGCAGATGAATATCACTGGCGCCTTTCTTCTTGGCTTCCCGAAAAAAACCGATGATTTTCGCCTGTTGAGCGGAATAATCGTTAGCCTCGGGGTTGTCAGTTACCTGGCTTTGCTGCAACTCCTTCAGCTTGTCGAGCTGAACCCGCTTAACCTGCAGTCTGGGGTATTTCTTATACGCGCCGGCAATCTCTGACGTGACGGCCAGACTGTTATTGTGTGCGTCAGACACATACAGCGTTGGGGCGTCAGAATTGGCCAGGTCTAAATGGATATAGGTTGAACCACGTTTCTCATACATATCGGTTACCCCGCAAAGGAAAGAGACACCAGCGTTTGGTTCTTCCCGGCGACAACGACCTCATTGAGATTGATCCGTTTAACGACATATTCCGTACCCGGAATGCGGTTCCCTGACTGCACCGTGACCTGATTGCCGTTGCTGAGAGCCAGCACGGCCGTAAACCCCTTGCCGGTACCGGTGATCTCCACGATTTGTGGCGGAACAGCATCTTGAGTTGCCCCCTTGACCTCCGCCTTATTGTCCTGAGAAGGCGGAGCCGGATTAAAAGGCTGTTCCAGGGCACGGTCATAGCCGTTCTTTTGAAGTTCATTCAACGCCTTTGCCCTGGCAAGCTGAGCTTCATACAGCACCGTCTCAGCCTGTATGGCTTCCAACTGGCCCAGATTTAACGCTCGCCCAGCCTCTGTACGGGTGAACGTGGTTGGCAGGGGAATCTCTGCTGACGTTGGCGGCTTCACCGACTTTTCAGCCGAAGGTGTAGCAGGGGGGGCCGCCGCTATGTCAGCGACAGGCGCGGCGAATACACCGGGTGCGGTCAGCACCAGGCACAACGCCCAGGGTGTTACCCCGGATTTAACGATTGGCATACAGAAGTCCCTCAATGGTGTATTCCAGACGGTTGTTCTTGAGCGTCGTCGTGATACTGGACGCCCTTATCCCGCTGCTGTTGAAGCGCGTTGGCGCAAACAACCGATCGGGCGGAATGTCGGTAATGAACGTAAAGCTGTAGGTGCGCCAAGGCAGGTTTTGTACGTCACCCTGCGTTAATTGGGTGCTCGCGTCCATTTCGCTAAGGCGCAAACGGGCATTGATACGCTGGGCATAGCTGGTCAGATGCTGGATTTGCTGACTGCCCGGGAGCAGCGCTTCGGGGTGTTCAGGAGGAGAAATCGACACCGGTAACGCAAAGGATGCGTCATCCGCGCTACCGGGAATATTAAACACCGGTTGAATATCCGAGCCATAGAGAACGGGCAACCGCAAGGCAAAGTCCCCCACGGTGCCACCGTTCGGCAAGGTGTAGTGCAGCGTGATCTTGCCGTGAGCATCACACGTCGCCGTATTGAATACCCAGCCGGCAATAGATATCTGTGCATCTTTCCACACACTACTGCAGGCGCTGAGCATCGGCGGGAATCGCGGTTGCGTTGCCCAGGGTTTCAGGTTGTCAGTCGGCGCCTGTTGCTCCAATTGTTGCCTGGCCATCAGCGCCGCCTGAGCTGCAGCAATACGCGCCTCTTCCTGATGCGCCTGCCATGTCGAATAGCCGGTATACCCTGCGCCCAACGCCACCACCGCAATACCCCACAGCCACAGCATCTGCGGATTATGGGTTTTACTCAGACGGGCACGTCGCAAACCGACCTTGTTGTCGGTCAGTGTCGAGAGCGCCTTATCTTCGGTGCCGTGTTCAGGAAAGAAGCCATTTGGAGCATATATCGTCCAACCCGTCGCCGGCGCAGAAGTGATTTGCAGAAAGTTGGACACCGCTATTCGTATGGCTGCGTCATCACCCACAATATCGCCGAACGGTGACAACATGCCGTCGCTGACAGCCACAAACCAGTATTGGCCATCCGGTAACGGGAAAACACCGTAACAGGCCTCCGGTAATGCTGGCAGGACGGCCAATGCCAGCGATGCCAGTGTATGTCGACCGCCTTTCCGGCGCGTTTTGTCGGTGAGGGTGACGGTTCCCAGTAGGGTGCCTTGCGCCTGGCCATCGCCGGTAGGTAACGCCGCCCAATGTGTGGCATTCGCTTCTTTAGCACGTAAGCGCATGCTACGGCGCCCACGTAGCGGCAGATACTGCCAGTGCAATCCGGCAACCAGCCAGGCACTCCCATTCTGCAACGTATAGGTAGTCTGTTGTTTCATGGCTTATCCCAAAATGACCGGAGTGATAAGAATGACCAGCATGGTTTTGTTGTTTTCACCGTTGGCACCGCCACCGAGTCCGAAGAAGCGGAAACTGCCGACACCCTGGCGGTTGGCGGTATTATTAAGAGACTGATAACCACTCAGCACCAACGTCTGGCCGGATTGCATAATGACGCGCTGGGTAAAGGTCTTGAGTCGCGTTTTCATGAGTTCGACCGAGGTGTTGTCACTGGTGAACGTGCGCATGGTCGGGTCATCCGACATATTGATTGCAAACTGCAGCTGCATTTTTGGAGACTGGGGCATCAGGAACGGCAGCACCGTCATATTGAAGCCCGTGGTAATAGTCGACTTGGTGATGCTGCTCGATGAGCCGACGTTAGCCGTGTTCTCTGTAGTGACGTTCGAGGCATAATCCTGCTGTAGAGCAACCTGGATCGGCACCGCTGACAGGTTAGTCGTCATACTCGAGGCCTCGGTCATCACGCTGACGTTCGCCTGCTCGGACAAGGCTTTGATAAAGGCTTTGGTGCCAGCCCCTTTACCATCCAGTATGGAAATACCGCCATTCAGGGCATCGGACGAAGCCCCGGTGAACGCATTGGTCAAAGACAAACCGACGCTGCCACTGTTGAATACAGCGTTCCAGTCAATGCCGTACTGATCCTGGGTGCGTTTCTCAACGCTGTAGACCTGGACGTTGAGCACCACCTGCCGGTTAAGCTCTTTATTACGGTCATCCAGATAGCGGCCTATCTGCTCAAGCACACGCGGTGTATCCGTAACCGTCAGTACACCGGCGGACAAATTCATGCGCCCGGTGCCCGGCGTCAACATCGACTTGATGGTATTGGTGACGTCCTCGTACAGGCTCGACTTGATTTCCATCTCAGTCGCCTGTGAGGTATTGGAGTCGCCACTGAGCCCACCGCCGCTGCTGTCGCCCGTAGCCCCCATCGATGAGGTGGTGCCACTCACGGTTTTTGAGCCAAAGCTCGCCTTACTGTCCATAAACATGACCGGGAACGTCCGGGTGTCGAGATAGAAAATGGCGATCCGGCCTTGCTCATAACGCCATGACAATCCCAGGCGAGTAGTGACATTGTCGAGCAAACCGCCCAACTCCCCCTGCCAGAACACGCCCCTGAGTGAAGTACCACCGGTAACGGCCGGTGCAGCTCGGGCGGGTGAGCCACCCAACGCAGCCAAAGGCACCATCCCATTCGGATCTGGTGCCGGAACGGGGCCACTGAGTTGCTCAGTTTTGCCACCTGTCGGCGCCAATATGGCCTGCGCATCGGGTGTCACCACCACCGGCAACCGGCAACGTTTACTGATAAAGGCGCTCACTTCCGCCAGCGTGATACTCCCAGGCCGATTGATAGCCACAGCACAAGGTGGCAGTAAGTTATTGCCGCCTGACTGAGTATTCAACGGGTAAGGGTTGATCCATTGAGAGGTCAGATCACGTACCACAGAACCCTTTTTAAGGGCATTCAGATGCTTATCTGCCTGTTTTTCGTCTTGCGAGACCGTGTTGTCGATCTTGTCGATGCGCTCAAGCGGCGCACAGCCGGAAAGCAGCAAACACAATGTTGCCGCCAGCCCGGTTAAGGGGAGGTGTTTTTTCATTTTTAACCTTACGGTGGGGAGAGATTAGTTGAGGTACACCAGGCTGCCGTCAGCAATGCTGGCCGGTACATTAACCTGCATGTCATTGCCAAAGCTGTCGATCAGACGTCTTCCTGCGACCTTTCCAACCAGCGCTGAATGCCGACTCTGTGCCAACAACGCGGCCATCAACCCTGGTTGATCCGGCTGGTAGACATACACACGGTCAGCCTGCAGCACATTGTGTAATTCAGGTAGGGGTGACCAACCGAAGGCGCTATCAGGGATCACGCCGTCTTTTTGCGAAGGGTTGTTATAGCGCCAATCATTGATGTCATTGATATAACGAACGGTTTGAATAGCGCGCTGGCTCAGCGTGCTATCCTGCATCTGCGCCCCTGTTTGATCATGAGGTGGTATGTTGACCCATACCAGGAGCCCCAGAAAGACCGAAAGCAACCAGTAAATCATTGCACAACTCCCCAAATCAGAATCCAGAACACAGCGCACAGAACTATCACGCCGATGTTCACTTTGCCGCGATAACTCATTCGTACCTCCAGAAATTAAGGCTGCGAATGCAACCTCTTGGACTGAGGGGCATGGAACCTACTGACTGACCATCAGTGGATTTCCTTGTCGTCAACAGAAATGACGCACTGAGCATGGCGAATGCCAGCATACAATGGCACTTTCGCCGTACCGTACAAGGTAAACAGGCTATTCAATGCATCCCGGAAACTCCCTTCAAATTGGAGCGGTGCATCGATACGGTAATTTGCTGATGTCAGCCAGGCAACCGTCCAATTGGCCACGTCTGGAGTAGAGCACTTCTCAGCGGCGGCCCAACTGAATAGGGTATCTTTCAACGTGCTACCCGCCTCGATCCGCCAGACTTTCGGCTTAATAATCGTCTTAGGTAACGTCAGCGATGCGGTGGTTTTAACCGCTGCTGCTGGGGCTTGTACCGATTTTTTTCCACCAAATGGATTACGGCCAGAACTCACAGTTCCCTGCTTATCCGTCATAGCTGGAGCCGTAGATGTTGATACCGCTATTTTGTTTGGCGGCTGGACGGTTACAGCACCCGGGGCAAACTCAGCAGATTTTGCCGCGACGGAAATCCGTTGTGCCTGCCAATCGATCAATGCCACTTTGCCTTGCTGCTGCAGCACTTCATCCAGTACAAACGGCCACTGATCGTTACCACGCCATTGCAGCGATATTCGTGCATCAGGTTTAAGTTCTTGAGAGAAAGAAACTTGCCATCCAGCAGGAGCAATCTGACGTATTGCTTGTCGAAGCGTCGTAGCTTTCCCCGCTCTTGCAAGCGCCAAACTGGCCGGGCGCTCTCCGAGATAGCGGATGGCCTGTAAAGTAGGCACCGGCTGACCTGCCAATGCCTTGGGCTGAATAGTATCTGGCAGGCGATGCGACGGTGTAGTAGTCGCTGGCACTGACTCACGAGCTGCCGGAGCAGGTTTCAAACGAATTCGGCTAGCTTGAGCCAGATCTGCTTGAGCCCTCTGGATAATCGGTATTTGCTCCTGGATCAACGACGTCACAAATTCTTGTGCCGGAACGCGCGGCGGTGCAGGGGTGCTGATAGCACACCCACTTAACACCACCGGCGCCAGGGCAACGGGGAGGAATATTTTCAATAGAGTCACCTCAATTACGCAGTGGGATAGATAGGTGAAAAAGTCAGACGACAAACTGAATAACAATGAAAGGGGCTATCACTCGGCAGCCTTGCGGCAAAGAATGTCTGAACACGCGACTGCGCGTTCACAGGGTCTAGAGCGGGAAATTTTGGGAGAGGCTTTTATTCCTGGGGATGACGGCCTGTGCTTTTTCTTTACCTGCACTTTTGTCTTACCTAAATAAAATAATTTGTCGCGCCTAACTCGCTTACGCTTTCTATTTACTTTACTTATATCAGGTTCAACAAGTGTCAATAGCTCGGAAAAATTACATACATACTTTTTCGGTGCGTTTAATTTTCCTTTTGCCATCAATATCTCCTTATCTGAATATCAACAACAGTTCGGGCAAGCCCACTCGTTCGAATGGACTTGCACAAATCTCTTTTGCGTCAGCATCCCTGCTCTGCCAGTGTTGCCTGTTCGCGCCCAGTCCCTCGCGGGTGGTGCTAATCTTCTCTAGAGGCAGATCGTACCTATAGATACATTGCATTTTTGCATAAGGGTCTAAACAGTTACAGAATGCTGTCCGACTTTCCAAAATTGTTAAATAGCGGACACCACCCCGTATAAATAAGGCCACAGGCACCCCACCCCAACGGGTGAATTATTAGTTTCGTGATAAAGCCTCACGGGCCATTACCAAAAAACCGTTAGATTCCAGGTAAAAGAAAGCCCTGCGAGTTAACGCAATGTATTTTTATAATCACTAAACAAACTTTAAAAAATAGAGTTCCCTGGCGTTGGGGCTCTATAGGGTGCTACTTAGATTCATCAGAAAGGAAGCGGCGACCAGGCACCGCAATATCAGTTACAGTTTTTAGATGATCGGCCAACCGAATTGTTGCTTCTTTAACCTTACTGCGACCTGAGCGCTTTGCGGCCTGAGTCAGCAGCCGATTAACATCAGGGGTCATTTCAATGACGGTTTGGGCTGATGTCCATACATATTTATCAGTCATTTATTATAAAGCCCTATGTGTCAATAAGATTATCGAGAGAATAACTTATTCAACACGCATGACAACCTTCCTAAATTAGGAAGGTTGTCATGAAGTAAAAAATATGGTAGCTGAATATCAGTGGTCGTTTATTGTCCTAACAGAGGTTAGTGCTTCAATCAGATTCTCCATTGCTGTTATCTGCGCAATTTTTATCCTAACTTCAATTGCGGTTGACATAATAGTGACTGATGGAACACTCATTTTTTTGCAAACTGCAGCCAACGTTTGCTTAACTGCTTGTTCAGATATGTTTCGCAACTGAGAAATCTCTGCAACCGAATACCCTTCGGCACGCATAACACCGATCGATACCTGATTGAGAGTTAAACCCGGAAAATACTTGTGTAATGGTTGGAAATGGATAGGATCGATGGCAGCCATAGCAGCCTCCCGTATAGGTTGTTGTGGTTAGCTGGTTGTACAGGCTCCTAACCCTGTGCAGCCAGCGCTAATAATCAATAAGTTACCTATTAAACTGCTCTATAAAACCTCTCAATTTATCCAATCATTATTTGCAGATACCGCTATGGACGCGGCCCCCAATACGAATTCACTGTTGGTGCATCATCGTCGCGATCGTCGGTTTGTCGTGATACTGCAGGGTCGTCATAACCCATCTCTGGTCGAATATGGCGATGTTCCAGAACCTCGGAGCGACCACGTTGCCAACTATCTGTTGGCCGGAATACCTCTTTTTCCTGCTGGTAATTCAGGCGGCATCCTTCGATCAGCACGCGGTCAACGAAATCGTCATCACCCACAATCTCCACACGCTCGCCACTTTTGGCACCGGCAATCTCTGCAGCCAGGTGGTAATTCGCCGTATCGTCGTAATCCTCGAACCCGGGCTTAATCTCAACCTGGTCGCCACGATCTACCACACCGACAACCCCATCCCGCAGATATTCAACTGTACCGTTCCGGTGTAAGCGGGTTGCATGGGTAGACCGTTCAAGCAACGGTGAATCGTCAGCGGCACCAAACACCAATACACTGTCTTTATGTTTATTAGGGGCAGAAGTCCTGGCTTTTCGTTTCTCACGGTAAGCCCATCCTCGCAGCTGGCTAACTGCGGCAACATCACCCGTTAAGGCTTCGCGTTCCACCCAGGAACGGTAAGATAATGGTCGATATTGCCCAGATTCAAACAGGGTCTTACGTTCCTCTCGGATCTGAATCCGCAACTCAGCCGTCGCCTTCATGCGCTCGAACTCGGCCACGCGATACATCAGCTTGCGCAACAGTGGATCGGGATAGCTGTCGCGAACATTACCTTTCATAGCCTGATAGTGTGCGGCAATTTCCTGATGACGCATCTTCACGTTCAAGTCTGGCTTGACCCATTCTCCGCGATACTTTTGGTAACGCAATTTGAGATCATCTCGTGCAGCAGCACGCTCTTCTCGACGCTCTTTTCTGGCATCACGATCGCGCACATGGAATTCAGGTTGGTAGCGGTTATATATCGCATAGCCGCCCTCTTCCGGGTCACCAGAGTCGAAAGAAGGAGGCCCTTCAAACGGACCGAAATAAGGTTCAAGTCTGGGTTTTGCCAATGTAGGGTGAACATCAGATGCCTTGACCATCATGGTGTCAGGTCGTTCCAGATCGTATATGACCAACCCGCCAGACTGTTCACGCAACCCCAGACCATTAGCATGCATCAAGAGGTGAAAATAATTCCAGCTGGCCGTCTTGTTTTTAATGGCATCAGTTATCTGGGTGCGTGTCTGACGAACAGCATAATGATACAGACTTTCCTTATCAGAAAAGATCTCCCGCTTGGCAGCACCTTGTGGAGCACTCTGAAAACGCCAGGGTGCGCGATGCAATGTATTGTTATCCCCCCACACCCAACTACCATTGTCTTGTTTGAAACCAAAACGCTTCTCCAGGACACGACAACACTGTTGCAGCGTATCGGCATCATTCCACAAATTAGCAGCACGGTACGTTTCTGGGTTTACACGATTAACCGCAATGTGGCAGTGAACATTGTCAGTATCCCGGTGGATAGCGGTAACAAACTGGTGCTGTTCCATACCCAGTTTTTCCAGGCAATGACGTGCGCTATCAAACACCTGATCTGGTGTTGGTGCCTCATCCGCTTGCCAGGATAAAATGAAGTGATAGACGGGGTCTTTGCAGTGACGATTTTGTGCAGCAACCATATTCATTTCCGCTGCTGCCGTCTCCAGTGAGAAACAATTGGTTTCGCACTCAACGCCACCAACAATGACTTGCTCTCGCCCATCAGGAAAGCTCTCGATGACCTGCATAGGTGAGAATTCATCGCGCCGCTCAACATAATCAACCAGGCGGTCAAAAACGGCTTGGTTGGAGCGGGAAGTGGACTTTTCAATTTTGTCTGGAGTGATAACGTCATCAGGCTTTTTCTCATCCCGTAGACTCAGGTAGCCAACCAGCTTCATAAAGCTGGTACCGCCGTCGCGTCTTTTGGGTGGGATGATAACGTTCATAGTGCCCTTATTCGTTTGCCGGTATGAGATTCAAATCCAGTGCAATGATGGCCTTTTTCACCTCAACCAACACGTCTGAAAACTGCTTACTCAGTTCCTGAGTCATTTGTTCCTGCATCTGAGTGTAGAGATGCTTTTGCAAGCCACCCAGGCGAAGAAGTTCGTTCATCAACCGTGTATCGGTACGGGTCATAATCTTCCTGTTAAGCGCGGAACGACGCAGTAGTTCGGAGGTACTAATCCCTGCCGCCTTGGCCTTGCCTTTGATGGCGTCCGCCTCTTCCTCGGTGCATCGAATTTGGATAATGATCCCTTTCTGACGCGACTCGCTTTTCGACATAACTCAACCTCTAACACTCAACTGGGGTGTCGGGGCATAGCCCTGACCAGGTGTTTTGCATTATCGTCTGCGTGCAGGCGGTAATGACAAAACATTTCCTGTCCGTCATTTTACTACGTCTATCCTTCACGATGCGAGTTATTTTTCGCCTGATTAGGCGTCAGTGAGGGGGGCAGGCTTGGCCTATCAGGATTGATATGGTTTAATGTGTCTGGTTGGCATTGATGAAAATCACGAGGACAAAATGGCAGGAAATAAATTTTATACCCAGGAACAGCTTGAAGAAGCAAAGCTAACACTTGAGTGTTTACCAGATTTGACACCGAACAAAATCAGCAGAACTGAATTGCTCGATTCGCTGAAAGAAAACATCATCACTTTATCTACGTCAAAGGGTTATACAGCAACGGAAATAAAATCCGCATTGCAGACTGTAGGTATAGCAGTGAGTGAAAAGTCAATATCTGACATCATTCGTGCATCAAAGTCACCAGCAAAAAAACGAACAAAGACCGCAGTAAAGCCAGAGACTAAGCAAGTAGTATGAAAATGGCGGGTTTACCCGCCTTATTGATACTTAAAGTGATCTAAGAACAAAACGGATTTCACTCTGTAAGTTATCGTGGCAAAAGAAACCTGAGCTAACCGTAAACAGTTTCCCTCTTTTATAGGAATCTACGTCAACCCATTCAGGGACCTCTTCAGAAAAAATTGTTCGACACTGTGTGATGGCTTTTTCGATGAGTTTATCACTATAACGCCGGTCTACTGAAACGTAATGCACACCACCATAAACAGCATTGAATGGACTTTCACTATACTCATAAATATCTTCCATACTGTTAAAACAGCCGTTCTTAAATTTTCGCGTAATCTCTTCAACTTTTTCATTCTGTGGACCATCTTCCCATTTTATCGTAACCGCATCATAATTGGTTTTTTTGACAAAAAATTTCACACCGGGAAAACTCTGTTTCAGTAGCAAACGAATGTTTGCTGAGACTACTGCGGCAACAGTAGAATTTTTGTTTTTTTCAATCATTTTAAGATGCGAAAATTCAGGCGAATTTTTTAACCTTTCTACTTCAGAATCAAAAGCAGATTTCATCTCTTTTTTTTCTTGCTCTTTAAGTGAATGCATATGATTTTCTCCGTGATGAGTGGCGGGGCCATCGCCCCGCAGATTTTTAGAAGATTGGTGTCAATGTGCCGTATGGATTTAACGGCTGCATGATCTCGTCATAAATCGCACCATCGGCTGTCACGATCACTACAAATCCGGTATCAAGACAACGCCAGCATCTTGAACTCAGTGGTACAAATCGGTAGTTAGTTGAACTCAAAGCGACGACCTGAACCGGTTCTTTTTCTATCACCGAATAAATGTCGTAATGCGCATTCTTACAATGCTGTCCAAATTGAAAAGCCGCATCCCATTCGCTACTGGCGTTGCATATGTAGCTGCAATTGCCTTGCATAGCGCCATCGCTTGATGGTGCATAAAAACGAACCACAAAACGCCCGATTCGGCAGGTTTCAAAGTCATTCAGATCACATCTTTCGGAAGATTTTTGAGCAGCGGTGTTGACGTTTTGTGTGTTCATTCTGGTTTTCCTCTTGTCGGTGGTTAGTCCATCTCTCGGTGAGTTTCGTCGCAGCAAAGGGCACTGGTGCAACGGCGAACGGCGCAATACCAGGGCGACAACGAAAAGTTTTCTGACCCGCAGGAAGGAAAAGTTTTTGGCGGCGGCGTAGCGTCACCCTGGTATTGTGTTGGGCGACGGTGCTACCCCCTGCCCTCTGCGCCGGTACTCACGGGTGATGGTCACTGACACAAACGTGAGAATGAACACATCCGGCACGCCGGAACGGCGGGACGTCTCTGGCGGTGGTGCCTATGGCGCCACCAGTGAAAGCGGCGCCGGCTTCTGCCGGCAGCGAGCGCTTGCTGTTGACGTTGGCTCTCAGACCCTAGCCGGCAGGCCCGAAACCGAAGGGTTCGGCGAGACTTGTCTGCCGCGTGCGGCTGGCTAGTCGAGTGGGGGTGATGGTCGGGCGCTGGCGACCGGCCACCGCAGGGAGCGCCAGCCCGTTGTGGGTTTATTAAGGCCTGACGAAAGGAAAAAGAGGCGTCAAAGAAAGGGAGAAACCAAACGACAATATCGAACTGATGGGGAAAAGACATGGCTGAATCGGACAAGAAAGGCAGAGATCCGCAGGGGCGCAGCCACAGCAGCCTTTTCTGCCCAGCCGATTTATGGCCGTTGGCATACTCATATGCATGATTGCATAAATGTGCCAAAATGACATATTACCGCTACTTTCAAGACAATGGATTTCTTCACCCGCGCCTTCCCCACATTGTCGATACTCGTCCCCAGCAGGGGCAAAGTACCGTGATCGAACATATTTTCCAGGCAGGGGGCTTCCCTGCCTGCCTAGCGTTAACTCACCCTGTTACAGGCGGGGTGGCAACATGCCGGGGAACTGACGCGCCACGATATCATTGATTTCATTGACCAGTTCGGGACGCTTAAACACGATATGCCCCGTCCCTTTGGCAAAACCCTTGACGGTAAAATATTCAAGATCACACAGCTCACCGATTTTGTTGCCAGTACGGAAAAAATCAGCGTACTTTTGACCATCTCCCGCTCTAAAGTCCGGTACGGTTTTCCCATCAAGCAGATAGAACGGACGGGCCAGATCATCCAGCAGTTGCTGCCCTTCCCATGTGAAACTGGAATGACCGTGGCGCCATGTGCTGAGAAAGCGCTCCACAATGATTTTTTTCCCAAGACGGCAAGGACTGTTGGTCTTATAATCCCATGACAAGCTGCGGAACACGTCGATCACACCTTGTTCAAAGGTATTTACCTTCTCTGAATTCAACTGTTTGAACGTCGCCAGCACCGTCTCAAGCGTGACCTCAGGACAATCCTTGCTGTTCAGTTGGCGATCCCATTCATCCCGTCTCCAGCGTGTACATGCCGGTATCACTCAGCAACCGATCCCATACTTTCTGATCAATCAGCTTGGCAACCGCATCACCGTATTTCTCAGGTTTGTCCCGCCAGTCCACTGCAAGTTTAACTACATCACTGAATCCATACAGATTGTCCTTGTTGGCAGCCTCGGAGAGCTGTTTAGCTGCGGCATGGACCAGCGCCATTCCATCCATAAATTGCGCAATGCCGCCGTTGCGCTGCGCGATGATGCGATCGATAGCCACTGAGGGGATAAGGTCGCCCCCCTGAGAAGGGTTAACGGTAACGTCAGCGATCACATCTGTGCACCAATGGGCTTGCTCTGTTGTTGAAAAAGTCATAGTCATTTCCTGTTTCAGTCGGGGAAAACTGCCGTCCAAAGGGACGACAGTCAGTGCTATCAGGCGTAGGCCCGTTTCAGTTCCAACGTGCGTAGTACCTGCCCCAACTCGCTGCCACGCATGGCCGGAATACGTACCTGCTGGCCCTTGCGTTGACATTTGGCAATATGCCGACCCAATGCACGCAGTTCAGGCTGAACCGCAGCGGCTGCGAGACTGTCCCGCAGGATGCGGGTTTGCTTTTTCGGTGTTTCGTTTTTCACTGCCAACTGCTTTACATACAGGGCCGTTGGTGTGATGATTGAGCCTTCAATAGTCATAGTTTTTACTCCAATCGATTATTGAGAGCCGGGCTAGCTTTCCTAGGGGTAGACCGGCACGAAATAGCAGCGGAAACGCTGCTTTTTTCATTTACGGGTTTGCGTTTCCCGGATTGACACCTCCTTACTAGGTTGTTCCGAGCCATTGCCGCTCGGACGGTTAAGATCAGGCATACGAATTATCGATTGCCAACGTGATAGCGAGGCGATACCGCGCGTGTTCCCATGCCGCGTTCCCGACGGTGCCGAAATACTCACCGGCAAGGCGCTGAGCCTTAACCCAATACTTGGCAACCTCATAAACGATTTTTGGCTTGTCGGGATTGAAATACTCCACTCCATCGAACGCGACACGATCCGTCATCGTTTTGAAAATTTCATAAAGTGCCTGCTCCAGCTCGTCGACAGAAACTGCAGCACCGTGCAGCTCGTCCATGAATTCAAGTTGTCGGCTCATTACCCTGTCGGCATCCGGGTATTTCCCCGAAAATATCAGAACAGGGGTTTCCCCCCATCTTTCCGAGGGCTCCTGAGCGGCGGTTTTGACGTTGACGTTCTGTGTGTTCATTCTGCTCTCCTACCCGGTGGTTAATTCATCTCTCGTCGGGACCTTTCGCGGCAAAGGGCAAGGGAGCAACGACGAACGGGGGAGCGCAAGGGCGCCGCTGGCGGCGTGCATTTCACCCTTGCGGTCACGCGGGCGGCGGTGCTACAAGCAGCCCTCCGCGCAAGGGGTCGCACGGGAGATAGCCACCGATATCCGGAGAGGATGAACACACCCGACACGGCGAAAGCCGGGGCGTCTTCAGCGTTCGTCGCCCTGGTGACGAACAGTGATAAGCGGCGCCGGCAATAGCCGGCTGCAAGCGGCCCATGACCTTCGCCCTCAGACCGTAGCCGACAGGCCCGAAACCCATAGGGGTTCGGCGAAGCTTGCCGGGCAGCTCGCCCGGTTAGCGCAGTCGGGCTGACGGCTGGACGGCATCGCCGGCCAGTTGCCGGAGGGGGCCAGGTTCCTGATTTATTTACGAGGAAGTCTCGATGAGAAGGGAAATGGCTGAAATATACCCCGCCAGCGTACATCCTGCTGACATGGACAACGGACATACATGTGACCATTCGGTCAACGTTATCAGGCATGGCGACATCATAGCCGCAGTGGCGAAGCCACCGCAGCTTGACGTCCGGTTTTATCGGCGCACCAGGCGATTGGGGATACGCGCACGGTTATCCGATCGAACCGTACCTGGCAACACGGCGCTGATCTGACTTACCTGTAACCGAGCCTCCCAAAACGGCATCGCAGCCCAATGGTAGCGATCCAGCTCGGCCAGACAGGGGAAACGCGTCGTCCACGCAAAGACCATGTTACTCAGGTCAAACTCTTCGATCCCCTGCTGTTGCCAGCGTTTTAACCAATCCTCGTGATCGCCCGGGGTCACAAACGCCAGCTCAATCTCCGCCTGTGCCAGACTGACCTGATAGCGACGTCGCTTATGCCACTTCACCTGTTTTTCTTGCCGTTGTTGTCGGGTCTGTTTCATCGCCAGTTTGTGCTCAAAACGCTGCCGACGGCGGCGGCTGACCTCGGGGAACAGCATATCGCGCGTATCACCGGGCAGCGGGGAATAACACTGCTCGCCACGGCTGGCAATCAATGTATTCAACGCATCGACATAGTCTTCCAAACAGGAAGTCCGGTGGCGATCGCCGGGGCGGTAGGTAATGTCGATCATACGCATGTCCTTGGCTGAAATAGTGGAGCGTCCGGTCAGTTGACGAAAAAAGGCGTTGGCATAGGCATAGACAGCCTGCCGTCTGCCCGTCTCGCGACGGGACTCAACCTGAGCAATGGCAAACCAGACCGCCTGCCGGTAGGGGTGCCATGGCACCAGAGCCAAATGGTTCGGGATCACAGGCAATGTCCTCCCATCCGCAGTGCAACTGCCAGTTTCTCCGGTCGCCAGAAACCCTGCCGGTAATACACGGCAACAGTAGTCAACACGCGATTCACGATCGCCGGTGTATAGGTATCATCCAGGTACAACCATGCCTGAGACTGACCATCGTCAAAGGGCAGGATCATCGACCAACCCGGAACATCGGCTCCCGCGCTGCACAGATACACCGCCGTGGCCTCATCGCCTGCCGGGCTTATACGACACACGACCGGCACCCGCCCGCAAAATTCACAGCCTTCTTCGGCGTTGACACGCCAGCCTTCCGGCACCGTCAACTGACTCAGTACGGCACAATTGAGCATCACTCGGTATTCCATACCCTGCTCGCGGTACTGCTCCAGATCGAGCGGACTCATGCTCATCAACTGCTCAAGGTTCAATTTTTTCATGATGTTATTGCCGCCCAAAGGGCGGCACCTCCGGTCAGGCAGCAACGTTATCAGGATGGGCAATATCGTCAGCAGCATCAGCGTCTTGGCTAGTGGGCAACAGGCAATCAGGCACCCAGCCGCTGGCGGTCAATTCGTCCTCGGCCAGCTGCGCGGCGTCGCCCTTCTTCATCTTGAGCACCGAGGCCGCCTGCGCCACTTTTCCGCCATCAACCAGCGCATCGCTCATAAGTTCCTTACTGATCCGCCCGAAGTAATTGGCCTTGGTCGGTTGCCACCAGTCGCGCAGATTGAAATCCAGCGCATACTCGAGTGGCGTCAGTTCACCGCCAACTTTGCCATCCCTCGCAGGCCACAACTGGATGGCATCGAGAGACTGGCCGACACAGTACGCCAGCAGCGCCACGACGTCGGCCTGTTCCCACGTCAGCAACCATGTGAAATCGGTATTCCACTCCGGCGGCAATTTGGACTCCCACTGCGCGTGCAGCTCGCCCAGCTGGCGATCGGCGCGGCTTCCTTCCGCTGTCGGAGCTTTGGTCAGCAGTTCCGCTCGTTTGGGCGTCAGGTCGGTTTTGAGTAGCGATCCGGCGTAGCGTGAGCCGAACACCTTCACGGTCAGTGTGTGGGTGTGCAGTGCCAGCGCGACAGTCGGGTTCTCTACCAGCGCACCCATCACCGCCAGCGAGCGCTCTGCCGACAGGCAGGTGATCAACGCCGCCGACAGCCCTTTCTCCTTGGTTTTCGGTGCAGGTGTCTCGCTGGCCGCTGTCCCGTCACCGTTGTCATCACCGGCAGGCGCGGTTGTCGACTCACTCGCACGCAACACGATACCGCGCTGGTAAACCACGTCCCCGCCACGCAGAGACACCATCACCCCGCCAGTACTGCGCAACGCCTGCGGCCATGACCGGATAGTCGCCAGCTCGGTGATCCGCTCAATATCAGCCTGTATAGCGTCGCTTTCGGCAATCATCACGTCAGTATCGGTATCGGCATCCGCTTCTTCGAATGCCGCTTCCAACGCAGCAAACCGCGCTTTCAACCGGGTGATCTCGGCCTGTTCGTCGCCTGTGAATTCCGGCACAGGTTCAGCCATCTCGCGATAAAGCTCGCCATCTTCGCCCCACGTTTTAATGGCCGAAATGCGACCTTCCGCCCAGCTCCAGCCCTCGTCCCCGGCAACCTGCTGCGCCAGTGCGTGCAGTTTTTCGCGGGTAAGCCGCTCCAGCAACGCCGGTTCGGTCAAAAAACCTTCGTCGGTAAACAGATCGAATTTGAAGGTGCCGCCAGCCGACTCGTAGGCTTCGCGCCCGACGAACGCCAGTTGGCTGTTGTCCTTGGCCGAAACTTCGTCTTTCAGCACGGCCTCGCGCAGGTGCTGCGGTGCGGCCGCCCAGCCGTGCGCGTTGACCCACACGTCACATTGACGTTGATGATCTTCGGTTGCCGACAGCGCTTGCAGCTGGTCGAGTGTGATTTTGTCTTCGGCCAGCGCATCGAGCAGTGCCGGTGCCATCGTCGCCAGCCTCAGGCATTTTTGAACGTGCTTGGTGCTGAAGCCCAGCAGGCCGCCAATCTGCGCCGGAGCACGCCCTTCTGCCGACATCTCACGGAAAGCGAAGACCTGATCAGCCGGGTGCATCTGCTCGCGCTGACTGTTTTCCGTAAGGGAAATGATGCGCGCCATCTCCTTGCTGACGATCAGTACATCAACCGCGTAACCCGCATTGACGATGCCGTCCGGCGTGGTCTTGTCGGCGTCGTCTTCATGCCCCATCAACCACCGCAACGCCAGCGTGCGCCGCTCACCGGCGGCTACGCCAAACTGACCGTTCTCCATCTCGAAGACGATCAGGTTCTGCAATAGCCCGACGGAGCGGATACTGGCGGCCAGCCCTTCGATCGATGCCTGTGAGGTTTTTTTCTTGCGCACGTTCAGGCCGTCCAGTTCCAACTGGCCGAGCGTGGCCGTTTTGCGCACGGCTTTTGCCAGTGCCGCTTCGATATTTTCAGCGACAACGCTTTTCTTCGTCGCGGATTTGGCCGTGTGGGTTGCTTTGGCCGTGGCCGGTGCTTTAGACTCGATAGTTGACATGTGATAGCTCCTTCAATGTTATTGCTGTTGTGCCAGTCCCGATGGCGTCAGGACTGACGGTGAGAAAGCAGCGGAAACGCTGCTTTTTTATCGCCTGAAACTCAGGCTCCAATGGGTCAGGGTCATCTGATCACTGGCCGCAACCGGCCAGCCGTTGACAACCCAAACCGCAATGGTGTCGAAATCCCCAAAATCCGCGTAATACTCCACCGCCCCTGCCGGAACAACCGGAGGCTCACTGGTGCCGGTCGAACGGCCACAAACCGCCTTCACGAAACAAAACAGGTCATACACCTGTGATACGGTCAGATCGCAGTTGGTCTGTGCTGATGCTGCTGTAGGCTTCGTTGTCGCGCTGTTGACGTTTTGTTGAGCCATGTTGAAATCCTCCGTGGGTTGAAAACTGATGCCGCTGTGAGTATTCGCCGTCGCAATAAAACTGATCCAGCACGGCGAGGAGCGGCGGCAAGGGGCGGAGACAAAAAGTTTTTTGACCAGAGGGAGAAAAAGTTTTTGGCGGAGTTCATTTACCCCTTGCCGTTTAAGCGAGGCGTTGTGCTGCTATCAGTTGCGGCGGGAAGACTGACTGCGGCTAAAGCAACCCAAAAGGATGAACAGGGCACAACTCGCCGGCCGGGCGCGACAGCGAACGGTTCGGCGCCTCTGAAGCGGCGGCGGCCCCACCGCCGCGCGGTTGGCCCTGTGCGGCGCGGCCTGTGGCCGCTGCAAGCGTGTCGTTGCGTCATGGGATGGACGCCCGCAGGGGGGCGACGGTGTGCCGGCGCCATGCGCAGCACGACAGCCCGCCCGGACGCCCGATACCAGTATCAACCCTGCACAGAGACCCATCACCAAAAATGCAGAAACAGGAAGCATCACTCTACCAGGACGATAAACCGTCCTGCCCCATCCACCTAAACAGCCCCCCACACGGCAGCGAAAGAGGGCGGCGCAGCCGCCACCTTCGGTAGCCTGACGCCGAAGGCGGCTGGCAAGGTTTTCCGCGCGGCCAAAGTACGCAGGGGCAAGCAGGCCGCCACGCTGACGGCCCTTTGTCTGTGTAACTCAAAGATGTAACGCGGCCCGCAATGCCTCGATGGCACATTGCCCTCTGGCTGTGTCCTCATCCCAATTTTCCGGATCGTCTATATCTATAGTAATTGCAGCCAGCTCTAGCACGGTTTCCAGCGCGCTGGCGCTCACCTCGACCTGTAGAGTCCGCCTGCGGCTATTGGCGATTTTCGTCATTGCATCCTGAATGTATTGTTGATTGATACCGTACCGCTGATATTCCTCAATATCAGAGCAGCCGATGGTTTCCAGTATTGCCAGCACATCCCCGTCGGTAGGGTTCCACTCCTGTGCAAAATAGCGCACGGCGTGCGCATCCCATATCAGCACGGTGATAGGTTCGTCGCTGCCGTACTCACGGAATAATTCCGCACACACTTCTTTCACGCTGCCAAACATAATTCCCCCTCCTTATTTATAAGGGGCGGCATAGCCGCCCGTATTCGAATCTCTGTCAGTCCAGCGCGCGGCAGATGTCGGCGCATTCCGGGTGCGTCTCGATATAGCGCCAAAGCTGCTCTTCCCGCTGCATAAGCAACTTCACCAGTCCGGCATTACCCCGATCGTGATGCAACCAACAGCGGCGATTGATGGCCAGTGCCGTCAACACGATACCGGCGGCGTCACCGCTGAGAGTCTTGTCAAACCAGTTATCAGCGTTGATCAGGTGCACACGATCGCTGTCAGGTGCCATATAGCCGCCCCCCTCCGGCAAACGGATGAAGTGCCAAAACCCGCCGGTGTACTGCGGCAGATAGCGATCGGCGAGGGAATACACCTGCATTTCAGCGGGCAAAAAATCCTCGCCAAACAGATCCGGCAGAAATGACAGACGATCGGATTCACAGACTTGCAGCGTGACGGAATGAGCATGTTGCATGGGACTACCTCCAGAGTTTCAGGGTTCGCGACACCGGCCGGTGCCGTACCCATTCGAAAGGCCGGCCCCGAGGGAGGGAGGCAGGGGCGCCACCGCAAGCCGCAGCGCAAACCCGTTGCGGGCTGAATGCGCCGTAACGGGTGCGAACGGGTGAGGAGCGGCGAAGCGTACCCTTGCTGCCCGACCGTGCCGGACTAGCGTTTGGGGACGGCACAGGCCGTCACTATGCCGGGGCCGCAAAGGGAAAAGATTTAGAGAGGTGTAGGCAGGCCCAGCCAGCGTCCTTTGCGGCGCCGGCATCGCCGGCAAGTGCCGCGTGGCGGTTCTACGGACGCGGGGCGTTCGATGCGCCCTGGCGTCCGCAGGCTTACAGCGAGGCAACCCGGGCAGGTTTCCCTGCCCGGCTGCATAATGCCTGCGGTTCAATCTTTGAAATGGTGATCCAGTTCGTTGATAGCCTGATAGATTTCGACGTAACGATCGTGCGCGTCCCGCAGAATATGGCCGGTAAGGCGCTCTGCCAGCACGTCACTGTTCCAGTAATACGTACTCACCAATCCCCGCAGCCGCAGGTGCATCTCACACATGTCGTTGGACAGTGCCGCAATTGCGGCGCGCAGGTCTTCATTCCCGGTGTAGTTCATCGTTGATTTCCCTTTGTTATGCTGCGTACTGGGCACGCAGACGATGCAACCGCTGCTGACCGATGGTGTGGTACTGCTCCAAAAGCTCGATGCCGATATAGCGCCGCCCGGCCTGAGCGGCGGCGACACAGGTCGAACCTGAGCCTGCAAAGGGATCGAGGACAATCGCGCCGGGCTGAGTGAACGACTCAATCAACGGTTGCAGAATGGACACCGGCTTTTCAGTCGGGTGGTGACGATTGCCGGTGTATTCCCAGGGCTGCACATCAGAGCGCGGTTGCGCCGGCAATGCCGGGCGCCCTTTCGCCAAAATGTAGGCACATTCATGCTGGTAGCCGACAAAGGCAGATTTGGAGGCGTAGGGTTTGGTAAACACCATATGCCCGACGACGCGGAACCCGGCCTGTTTCCAGGCGGCCATAAAGGTGTCTACCCGGTTCCAGCCGTAGAAACTCACCGCCAGACTGTCAGGCTTGAGCACCCGGAACATTTCACGGAACGCCGGCCGCACCCATTCATCATTTTTGTCGTTGGCAATGCTGCGACCGCTGCGGTCGGTATAGCCGACCAGATAAGGGGGATCGGTCAGCACAAAATCAATGCTGTTTGACGGAAAGCCAGCCATCACCTGCACGGAATCACCCAGGACATATCGGGACATAAGGAATACCTCGCCATTCGAGGGGTGCAGGAGGAGGCCGGTACGGCCACCGTTCCCTGCTGCCCGATGTCAGCGCGGCCAGGCACCGCTGCGGGTCAAGCGGACGTGGAATACCGCAGCCGCTTGCGGCAAGGATATGCCGCGAAAGCTGCTTGAAGACGGGACGCCCGTCGCCCCGCCCAAGCCGGGGTATGGCAAGATGTCATCGGGCTGCAGGGGCAATGAAGAAGGGAAACAAAAGTACGTTGAATTGTTGTTTGGGGGCTATCAAGTGGGTATGACACTTCCCATGAAGATAAAAATTAGTGCAATAACGGCACCATAATAGCACCATAAAAATACCAAGTAAGATGGGAAGGGCATCAGTACCATAATAGACATAAAGGCGGTTGACAGGGTGTTAAGTTGGTACTAAATTAACACCCATAAGGAACCATTACGGAGCTAAAAAGGCATCATGATTATACTAATCGGAAGTCAAAAGGGCGGCTGTGGTAAATCGACCACCGCCGTCAATATCGCAGCGGAATTGGCCCGACAAGGCCACGACGTCATCCTGGTCGATTCGGACCGTCAGGGAACGGCGGCTAACTGGATAGCAGACCGGAATGCCATCACCGATATCCCTACGATCCACTGCATTCAGAAGTTCGATAATATCCGCGACACCTTGCTTGATCTTGATAAGCGCTATAAATATGTCGTCGTAGATACGGCCGGGCGTGACAGCAGAGAACTACGAACCGGCATGACATCAGCAGACATCTTGTTGGTACCTTTCCGCCCTTCTCAACCCGATCTGGATACGCTGCCACGTTTGACTGAAATCATGACGGAAGCGAAGGATCTCAATCCTAAATTGAAGGCAATCGCCATGCTGACGCTGGCGCCGACCAACCCCATCATCAATGAGATCCAGGATGCTAAAGAGTACCTGAAGGATTTCCCGGAACTGGACATGATGAGCACCGTGGTTCGTGACCGAAAGGTGTACCGGGATTGTATGTCCGAAGGCCGTGGCGTTGTCGAGATGGAGAACCCTAAGGCTAAGGCCGAGATACAGAGCCTGGTGAAGGAGTTGCTGACATGGTAAAGCGCAGAGAACCCACCGGCATCTCTGGTTCAGTGGAAAAACGTATTGAGGAGTTTGCCGCAGCTGCGGATCATGTCGTCACACCGCCTATGCAAACCGACAGTGAAGCGCCTCGGGATTACAAGGCCATCCGGGTACCGTTCAATCAATACGAGTATGAATTGCTCGAAAAACTGTGCAAAAAGACGAATCGCTCCAAGCTCAATATGATCAGGCATGCCCTAAAATATTATGACGAGAACAGCGATTAATAGTATCGCAACACCACTAAAAAGGAGCCATAAAGGCTCCTTTTTAGTGCCAATAAAGCACCATTTTAGTGTTATTGATTTACCTTGCTATCACTGCACCACATCGTGCTGACCACTGGTTACCCCACGTACAAAGAAGACCCAAACCGAAACTGGTCACTATCGTTCTCTGTTTCATTCCCCAGTTTTTGGCCAGCATCGGCAAGGTATGGCAGACTGATGTCTGACAGGAAGCACGTTGACTGACCAGTCCCAGACACTATGCAGATGCCACATAAATGGGAAAAAACAGTACCGGAAGGGCACTTAATTGGTACTAAAAAGGCACTTAAGAGACACCAATATGACACCAGATTTAATCAGTAAACACATTGACGTGAAAGACTATCCTCAGCATCTGCTCGAGGGGGTGTTCAGTTGCAGATTCAACGACATCATATACTGCCGCTTCAAAATTCCACTGCGTGCGGGAAGATTTGCCTATATGGAGCAAGCGCTCTCGGACACAAGTGAGAGTCATATTGTCATTGCCGACCGGCACAGACTCTTGTCAGCCTGGCGCAATAATCCGAACTCTATCGTGCCGGAACTCAGCCGCGGAGATGAGTCCGCGTGGCGCCGCGACCGTAAATTTCATGAAGCCGAAAAAGGGTTTTCCCACGGCGCAGGCAACCCGGTACCGTTAGCTGATCCACATTGCCGATTTATTCTGGACCAAGGGTTGCCGGTTCCCGCCCTCGGCTTTACCAATGGGATCACCCGGACCATTTGGCTACTGGCCAATGGCGCCGAACGGCTCCCGCTCCATGCCGATAATCATCGTAGTGCCCAGCTGCTGCAGCGAGGTATTGGGCATCGATCTGCATACCCATTAGCTGTTCAAGCGCTATTTTTCCAGTATGCCGGCAGCGTATTACCCCGGCACTTACGGTATAAAGCGGAACCATAACGGTACCAAAAGAGCACCATTTCAGTATCATAAATGCACTGTGTGCTAGACATCGCAACCCGAACATAGGCGTGACAAACCCGCTCCAATTGCACACCAAAATCACACTAAAAGAGCATCATATTAGTACTATTACGGCACCGTTTTTACGCTATTTCCGGCCAGCTGGAGCATCTCCGCTGCCACGCCCGCATCCATCGAGAACGGCACGCAGCCCCGGCTTGCCGCATAGTCCAGACTGAATACCTTCAGGTAAACCTGCGTCGACTTAAAATCCTTATGGCCCATCACCGCCTGCAGGGTTTGTGGCGCCACTCCGTGAAACAATAAATGCATCGCAAAACTGTGTCGGAAGGTGTGTGGGGTGACACGCTCCAGGCTGAACCGCACGCCCTGACGATCGGCCTCAAGCAGCACCTTCTTCAGCCAGTTGCGGGCAGTGTCATCGGTCACCGGCCAGATGGGTTTGGTCTTGTGTTCGGTGAAGGTGTGAATATGGTCATGTAGCCGCGTGGCAAAGGGCGCATCGTCCAGGGCTACGGTGCGTTTGACCGGCGAAGCCGCACGCGCTGTCTTCTTGTCTGCCTGACCCGGCGTTTTCAGTTTCACCGTGGCCGGACGTCCTACTTTGGGGTGCAGCCGTTGCTTGAGCGTACGCAGCGTCACGAATGCCGGCGATGCATCAAACTCCACGTCAGCCGGACGCACGGCCAGTGCCTCGTTGATCCGCGCGCCGGTGTTCCACAAAAACTCGAACAGGGTGCGTTTTTCCAGGTCATGACAACAGGACAGCAAGACCGCGATTTCCGGTGGCAGCAGGTAGTAGGGCAGGTCACCGTGCACCGCCGCGCGGTTGCGCAGGGTGAGGGCACGGACATAACGATCATCGGTGGCCAGCAAATCACCGCCGATCGCGCTACGTAAAATCTGAGATTTTTGCAGAGGGGTAGGGCGCATTTTTTCATTATCCGCAATCAGTGTCTTTCTGCGTCTATTTTGCCGTATCCGCGCCAGGTGATCGCTCACAATAATTATTCTGGCCTGGACCAACCTTCGGTTAAATCGTTACTCCTGGAAGTTTAACCGATTTCACGGCAATGGCCAGCGGTGGTATTACCAAGACCAGGGACGGGGGTCATTCCGGCCCCGGCACAAGATGTAGTATGCCGATCAGCTGAAAGAGCCACGAGATAGGGGATTTTGTGCCGCCAGGCGGGGCAGGGGAGAGGCGTTCGGCTTTCTTGGCGTTTTGCCGAATCCTGAAATTTCGGCGATGCTGCAGGGTCGGGTGCCTGATGAAGATCCATCTCTGGGAGTTTTCGGATTTGTGCAGCAAGGAACTCACTCACCAATATGATATCATTGTTAAATAATAAAAATCATATCAGATATGATTTTTATTAAATTTACATAATTATCACATGTGATATGATTTTAATTAAATAGCTTAAAATCAATATGGAGATAATCCAGTGGAAGAGAAAGTCTACTTCAGACTCAGCTACGAGAATATGACCGGTACCACGGAAGACTACATTACGGGCTGTATTGAACGCGCCGCCAGAACGGACTGTGTCGATCCGAATGCCGAGCTGGCCCGCGCCCGGACAGCGCTCGATCACTGGTACTGTCTGGCGCTGGCCGGCAGAGCTCCGGATGAGATAACCGATCATGACCGGGAACGAATGACCATGATGATCCTGCGGGCGCCCGGCGCCGGGGAACGTTGATGCCGGCAGTAAACACCCGCCGGCCGTCGCCGTTGCAAAGGAGTATTCTCATCGTGCTGGCCGCCCTCGATGCTCAACGGCCAGGGCCGGTCGCGACGAAAGATATTGAGCGACTGCTGGCGCAGGGCGGCGATCGGCCGGTCTACGGCAACAACCTGCGCGGCTCCTGCCGCCGGATGGAAGCCGCGGGCTGGCTGCGAACCCTGCGTAACAGGAGTTCGCTGCAGCTGGCGGTTGAGCTGACGGACATGGGCAGAGCGGTGGCCACGCCCCTGCTTGCCGACGAACAGGCGGCTGCGTGCGAACAGCAGCGCCTGGACGACGTGCGCGTACTGCCGGTACGCCCAGCAGACAACCTAGGCGAGCAGGATCTGGTGATCGCCGGCACTGGCTATACCGCCTGCCGTGGGGCGTTTGTTGTGCGGCTCGACGGCACTACCTGCCTGCTGCTGTGGCGCGCGGACGGCACTGTCGCACGGCTGGAGGGGGATGCACTGCAGGTCGCTGGCTGGTATCAGGCGGCCTATGACACCGGACTGCCGGTGCAAATACAGGTAAATGAGGGCAGAGCCCAGGCGAGAGCATAACATCGCCATCTGGCAGGACACTGCCGACGCTCATCAATAATTGTTATCATGCCAAATAAAAATATTAGAGGGATAAATGAAGTACCGCAGCGATATTGATGGATTAAGGGCACTTGCCGTTATTATAGTCATTCTTTTTCATGCCGGAATAGGTGGGTTTAATTCTGGATTCATTGGCGTCGATATATTTTTCGTAATATCCGGATATTTAATTTGCAATATAATGCTATCCGGTATCAAGGGGGAGTCGTTCTCTCTTACAAACTTTTACAGTCGTAGATTGTGGCGATTACAGCCATCACTTTTGGTGATGATACTAGCTTCGTTATTTATCGCCACTGTTTTTTATCTGCCTAACGATTACAATACATTTCTTCACAGCGCCAGAAATACGCTTTACTTCATGTCAAACAGCTATTTCTCAGGCGCGACAACGGCATATGCATCACCTGACGCTAAATCACTCCTTCTGCTTCACACATGGTCGTTATCAATCGAATGGCAATGGTACCTGGCATTCCCTGTTGTGTTCTATTTTTTTTGCCGTGGATTAACACTGCGAAAACTTGCAATAGTGAACCATCTAGTCACCTTACTCTTACTGGCAATTTCTCTTTATCTTTCGCTTCACAGCGATCCGAAAAATTACTATCGTTTTATCTCCAGGGCCTTTGAACTTCAGCTAGGCAGCTGCATCGCTTTTTATCATATCCCCCGCATAAACCGCCTGTTGGCGACGAGCATGGGTATTGGCTCGCTGATTGTGTTAGTGATGTTATCTCTAACACCCGATATCCTCACAGGATACCCAAATATCTACACCGTATTGGTTGTGATATTAACCGGGTTGCTGATAATTTCGGGAACGGATGCTAAAAATATCTCCGCCAGAATACTTTCTAGTCGCGCTGTCGTTTTTATCGGTAAACGGTCATACTCACTTTACTTATGGCATTGGCCAATCCTTGCAGTTATCAGCTATGCGGGATTGTCTGATGACAAAGCCGTCATCAGTTTCGGTCTGATGGTTACGCTTGCAGCCGCATTGCTGAATTATCGTTACATCGAGTCGCCATTACGAAAGTGCAGAATATCACTGGTTAAATCGGTCATGCTATTGGTCCTGGTACCTTTAAGCTTTTTTGCCTGTCTGTACAGCGTGTCAGGTAAGTTCAATGATTTCCCTGGCAGATTCGGGCATCAATATCAAAACGAAAGCAGGCTGATTAATCAATATGCAAAAGAAGCCGGTCACCGCTCAGATTGCCTTACTGATAGCGTTGATAGTGATAATAAAGATGACCTGTGCAGTTTTGGTAAAAAACAATCTCAGAAGAGAGCCTTTTTCATCGGCGACTCCAACTCAAACCACTATTGGTTATTTCTGGATGTTCTTGCCAAAAACGCTGACATGGCCATTACCGCTCAAAGTACAGCGTCCTGTTTAACATTACCCGGAATATATCAATTTGATTGGTGGCACTTTCACAATGAAATTTACAAAAACTGTCATAACAATACGGCAATGTATTATAATAAAATCAAAACAGGTCACTATAATTATGTGATTATTGGTGAATTGTGGCCTATGTATAACAGCGACAAAATCATCAACCAGCCAGGTGATACACGGTCGATTGAGTTGGCGCAGCAGCGCCTGCGAACCGCAATGAAAAACGCACTGAATATCATAGAACAGTCTGGCGCAATACCCGTGATCATGAAAGAGATCTATACAAGGCCGGAAGGTTATGATAATTGCATGAAAAACAAACTCATTAACCGAGAGCATTACAGCAATGGTGAATGCAACACAACCGACTGGAATGCAAAACAAAAAGGGTGGTTTGATACGACATTTGAAGCCTTGAAAAAAGAGTACCCTAACCTTGTTGTTATTGATATAAAGGATGTTCAGTGCTCAGGAAATCGTTGCAAGACCGAAGTCAACGGCGTGTCTATTTTCCGTGACGTTGGTCACCTGAATGACTACGCCGCGCATTATTTTGGTGAAGAGTATCTGAAAGTAAAAGGGAACCCTTTCATTCAAAAATAAACGTGATAATGACTGCTCTTGATATCACAGAGCAGTCACCTTCTGAATACAGGCAACGATAGTCAAATGAAAACCACCCCAACCCCGCATGACGCCTTGTTCAAGCAGTTTCTGACTCACCCGGAAACTGCCCGTGACTTTCTGCAGCAGCACCTGCCACCGGCACTGCTGAAAACCTGTGATATGAGCACGCTTCGGCTGGAATCAGGCAACTTTGTCGAAGAAGACCTTCGTGCCTATTATTCCGACGTCCTGTATTCACTCAAGACAGGGAAGGGCGACGGGTACGTTTATTGTTTGATTGAGCACCAGAGTTCACCAGACAAACACATGGCCTTCAGATTGATACGCTACGCTATCGCCGCCATGCAACGCCACCTTGACGCCGATAATGATCAATTGCCTCTGGTCGTCCCGTTGTTGTTCTACCATGGTCAAGTCACACCTTACCCGTATTCCATGCGCTGGCTGGATGAGTTTGCTGATCCCGAGCTGGCCCAACAACTTTATACCGGTGATTTTCCGCTGGTCGACGTTACCGTTATTCCAGATGATGAAATCATGCAGCACCGTCGTATGGCCATCCTGGAACTGCTGCAAAAGCATGTTCGACAGCGCGACCTGGCCGAACTACTGGAACAACTGGTCACCTTGCTGTTGGCCGGATACACTACTAATGAGCAGCTGGCATCATTGATGAATTACATGCTGCAGGTTGGCGACACGGCCTCTCCGGAAACCTTTATCCGCGAGCTGGCACGCCGAGCGCCACAGCACGAGGAGGTTCTTATGACCATTGCACAAAAACTGGAACAAAAAGGCCTGGAGCGCGGGCTGGAAAAAGGCCGTTTGGAAGGACGCCAAGAAGGGCGCCAGGAAGGGGTGCTCGAGGGCAAACTTGCCGTTGCCCGCACTATGCTGGCAAACGGCATCGATCGTGATTCAGTAATGAAAATGACCGGTTTGACTGCCGCCGACCTGGCGCAAATTCGCCATTAATCCATCGTTACGACGGGCAGGGTAGGCATTGTTAGACAAGACCGAATCCGTTACCACGGAAAACACCACTTCAGCGCTCAGCCATCTCGCGTTCTGCGCCTTGGCGGCGCTGGGTCTGGCGCGTCAGGAGGGCATCGCCGGCACACCCTATGCCGAAAATCTGTTCCTTATTCGCTGGCTGGCCACTGCCCAAAAGCAGAAACGATTCCCCAAAAGCGTCGCCGTCGACATCAGCTGGCTACTCGAACGCGGGCGTAAGCACGGGCCGGCTGGCAAACTGCGCCAGCACCTGGACTACCTGTGGCGCTCCTGCAGTGGCAATTTGGCCGCACAATCCGATCTGTTCCGACTCACCTACGCCTCAGAAACGCTGAAAGACCAGGGTTGGGACAATTACGTAATGGATGCACGGGAGTGGAAATCCGGAGTTACCCTGACGCCGTCACTTAACAACGGCTTCTACGTCGAAAAAACGGCGCTGAATGCGGCCTTTACCCAAGACGGACGCCACCTGCACCCTGTACCCTTTCGTATTATTGGTGACACCGTCACCTTTATTCGTATCATGACGGAATATGGCCTGAACGCAAGGCTCGTTGACAGCACCCCAGATCACCACACGGTCGCGCTGGAGCCCGCGTAGCATTGCTCCCTGCCAAACCGGTAAAAAGGAAACACCGATGACAATGGCCAATTTTCGCCGAATGGCGGCAAAAATGGATCAGCATATGCAGCAGTTGGACGCTCAAGGCGTCACGGAGCCGCACCAGGTTATCAACCGCATGATGGGCTATACCCCTGAACTGCATCAGATTTGGACCGGCACCACGGATAAAGAACTGATGGCATTAACCCAGGAATATCCGGGGTTTTACCGTTACGCCCTCATCATGGAAACTGCGTTCGAGCAGGAGAGCCAGAGGTCATCCCGATCTTATGACGGCATGCCTGAATTC
>NZ_JVEL01000324.1:0-23188 GCF_001076875.1 Serratia sp. 506_PEND | reverse complement strand
CGCCGCCCGCCGTCTGCTGTAATCGCCTCCCCTCAACGGGCCGCCGACGCGCCTGTTGAGGTTTGTCATCAACCTCATGCCATTGCCGGGTTTGCAAAGAGCTGCGGATAACAAACAGGGAAAATCAATTCATTGATTTTCGGCTGATGACCACAAAGGAGGAAAAACCGCGTTTTTTCCTCCTTTGTCAACGAACTGAACGGGCCGCCGACGCGGCCCGTTTTTCCATTTGCGGCTAATCTGTTACGGTGATACTCCTCAGCGCTGCGCCGATGGCTGCCGCGCGTTGTCATAACAAAAACAACGAGGACGTTTATGACCGCCCAGATCCTGCTTCATCCTTCGCTTGCGCCGCTCGACGGCGGCATTAACTTCCGTGACTTCGGCGGCAACGGCGTGGCCGACGGGCGCCGCATCAAACGCGGCCTGCTGTTCCGCTCCGGTTCTCTCGAGCGACTGACGGAAAACGACTGCACTTTCCTCGCTGGAGTGCCGGTGCGTTCGGTGCTGGACTACCGCGATGCCGACGAGGTGCAGGCCAAACCGGATATTCTGTGGAATGGCGCCGACTATCACCATGTGCCGGCCAACCCGCTGAGCAGCGAAGTTAACGCCAACCTGGAAAAGCTCACCAACGAAACGCTGGCCGCTTTCGACGCTCGGGCGTTCATGCTGGAGCTGTATCGCCGTCTGCCGTTCGGCAATGCGGCCTATCAGCGGCTGGCGCAGCTGTTGAGCAACCCTGGCGGCGGTGCGATCGTGCAACACTGCGCGGTCGGCAAGGATCGCACCGGGGTCGGTTCGGCGTTGGTGCTGTTCGCGCTGGGGGCCGACGAAGCGACGGTGCTGGAAGACTATCTGCTGACCGAAACCACGCTGGCCACTTTCCGCGAACAGATGCTGGATCAGCTCTCTATCAAGCTGAATGCGGCGGCGCTGGAGCAATTCGCCTACGTGCTCAGCGCGCGCGAGGAGTTCCTGATGACGGCGCTGGGCTGCATCCGCCGGCAATACGGCTCCACCGACCGCTGGCTGGAAGCGGAATACGGCCTGGGCGCGGCCCAGCGCGAAGCGCTGCAGGCATTCTACCTCGAGTAAATTGCCGCGTGTTTAGCCGGGGTTTAACTCGCCCCGGTTTATCCTAGGCGGCGAACCATCGCGTATCAGGAGCCCCGTATTGAGCCTCAATGACGTTATCAACTGGGTCAGCGATGTCGTGCGTCAGCACGAAGGCTGGGCCATTCCCATCATTTTCTTCCTGGCGTTCGGCGAGTCGCTGGCGTTTTTGTCGCTGCTGCTGCCGGCCACGGTGATCCTGCTGGCGCTGGGCGCGCTGATCGGCGAAAGCGGCATCGCCTTTTGGCCGATTTGGGCCGCCGCCGCTGCCGGGGCGTTTTTCGGCGACTGGCTCTCTTACTGGATCGGCTATCACTATCAGGATCGCGTGGCCCATATGTGGCCGCTGTCGCGCAATCCGCAGCTGCTGGCGCGCGGCCACGCCTTCTTCGAGCGCTGGGGCGTGCTGGGCATTTTCATCGGCCGCTTCTTCGGCCCGCTGCGCGCCGTGGTGCCGCTGGTGGGCGGCATTTGCGGCATGCCGCAGCGCTATTTCCAGCTGGCCAACGTCACGTCGGCGATGATCTGGGCGTTTGGCATTCTGGCGCCGGGGGCATTCGGCATCAAGTGGCTCAGCCAGTGGCTGGGCTGATTTCTCGCTAAATTGCGCAGCGCCGCGCAATATTGTGCGCGGCCGGCAAAATCAGGCTGGACATCCATACAGCCTCCCCTTAACGTGACGGGCAATGGGCGAGCAAAACGCCGCAACGGCTAGGTGCAACAGGAGGCAGGGTGGATACCAGTCTGATTTATGGGATTGGCGGCGTCGCGATCGGCATGCTGTTGGGGTGGCTGATCGCCAGTCTGCGGGTGCAGCAGACGCATGCGCAACATGAAACCGAACTGCGGTTGCTGGAGCAAGCGTTGCAGCAGGCGCAGCAGGAAACGGCCGTGCGGCAGGAAACGCTACAGCGCCACGAGCAGCAGTTGCGCCAGAGCGAGCTGGAGCTGCGCAATCTGCACAGCCAACTGGCGGCCGGGCATGAGAAGCTGCAACAGCTCACCCATTGGCGCAACGAATGCGAGCTGCTCAACCAAGAGCTGCGCGCCCAGCGCGAGGTTAACAGCGCGCAGGAGTCTGAGCTGCGCGAAGTCACCATCCGTCTGGAAGAGACGCGCATGGCGGCGGAGGAGAAACAGCGTCTGCTGATCAACAGCGAACAGCGCCTCACCACCCAGTTTGAAAACCTCGCCAACCGCATTTTTGAACACAGCGGCCGCAAGGTTGACGAGCAAAATAAGCAAAGCCTGGATCGTTTACTGCTGCCGTTGCGCGAACAGCTGGACGGTTTTCGCCGTCAGGTGCAGGACAGCTTCGGCCAGGAAGCGCGGGAGCGCCACACGCTGACGCATGAGATACGCAATCTGCAGCAGTTGAACGCGCAGATGGCGCGTGAGGCGATCAACCTCACCAAGGCGCTGAAAGGCGACAACAAAACGCAGGGCAACTGGGGCGAAGTGGTGCTGAGCCGGGTGCTGGAGGCCTCCGGTCTGCGCGAAGGGCATGAGTATGAAACGCAGGTCAACGTGCGGGTGGATCACCAGAGCCGCATGCAGCCTGATGTGATCGTGCGCCTGCCGCAGGGCAAGGATGTGGTGATCGATGCCAAGATGTCGCTGATCGCCTACGAGCGCTATTTCAACGGCGAAGATGAGGCGGAGCGCGAAGCGGCGCTGAGCGAACATATTGCCTCGCTGCGCGGCCACATCCGCATGCTGGGCCGCAAGGACTACCAGCAGCTGCCGGGGCTGCGTTCTCTGGACTATGTGCTGATGTTCATTCCGGTCGAGCCCGCCTTCCTGCTGGCTATCGATCGCGAGCCGGAGCTGATCAGCGAAGCGCTTAAGCACAACATCATGCTGGTCAGCCCGACCACGTTGCTGGTGGCGCTGCGTACCATCACCAACCTGTGGCGCTATGAGCATCAGAGCCAGAACGCCCAGCGCATCGCCGATCGCGCGGCGAAACTGTATGACAAGATGCGGCTGTTCGTGGACGATATGTCCGCACTGGGGCAGAGCCTGGACAAGGCGCAGGGCAGTTATCGTCAGGCGATGAACAAACTGAGCGAAGGCCGTGGTAATCTTATCGGCCAAATTGAAGGTTTCCGCGCGTTGGGGGTTGAAGTCAAACGGCCGATAAACCCGCTGCTGGCGCAGCAAGCCGGCGCGCAACACGATGAAGCGGAAGAGGCGAACGACGATGATGTCGCCGCGCTGCCGCAGACGAACGACGATGACGATACCGCCGGGGAATCGGGCTTCGTTTCGCACGGCTGAGGCCGTGGCGAGGTGGGGTATTTCCCGGGCTTCTGGTACACTCATCCACACAAAATTGACTGAATAGCAGGCAGGACAATGGCAGATCAATCGCAGGAAACCACCGATTTCGGTTTTCGCACCGTCGCTAGAGACGAAAAACAGGCCATGGTGGCGGACGTTTTTCATTCGGTAGCGGCAAAGTATGACGTGATGAACGACCTGATGTCGTTCGGTATTCACCGTATCTGGAAGCGTTTCACCATTGACTGCAGCGGCGTGCGCCGCGGGCAGCGCGTGCTGGATCTGGCCGGCGGTACCGGCGACCTGGCCGCCAAGTTCTCCCGCATGGTCGGCGAGCAGGGGCAGGTGGTGCTGGCGGACATTAACGATTCGATGCTCAAGATGGGGCGCGAGAAGCTGCGCGATCGCGGCATCGTCGGCAACATCAATTACGTGCAGGCCAACGCCGAAGCGCTGCCGTTCCCGGACAATTACTTCGATTGCATCACCATCTCCTTTGGCCTGCGTAACGTCACCGACAAAGACAAAGCGTTGCGCTCGATGTTCCGCGTGCTGAAACCGGGCGGCCGTCTGCTGGTGCTGGAGTTCTCCAAGCCGCTGCTGGCGCCGCTGAGCAAAGCCTATGACGCCTACTCTTTCCACGTGCTGCCGAAGATCGGCGAATTGGTGGTGAAAGATCCTGACAGCTACCGCTACCTGGCGGAATCGATCCGCATGCACCCCGATCAGGAAACCCTGAAGGGCATGATGGGCAACGCCGGTTTTGAAAACGTCACCTATTTCAACCTGACCGGTGGGATTGTCGCCCTGCATCGCGGCTTCAAGTTCTGAGAGGGAGATGCCGATGCTGTTTACCCCTCTGCTGACCGGCGCGTTGGAAACCTCGCTGAATAACCTGCTGTTTCGCGATCGCAGCATGAAAGCCGCCCGCCAACGCCTGGCGGGCAAGGTGCTGCGCATCGAACTGGAAGAGCTGGCTTCACCGCTGGTGCTGGTGTTCAGCGAACTGCGCGTGGATGTGCTGGGGCAGTCTGAAGACAGCGCCGATTGCACCGTGCGTAGCCGCATTCCCGCCTTACTTAAGCTGCGCGATCGCCAGCAGCTGCCGGTGCTGATGCGCAGCGGCGAATTGACGGTGGAAGGCGATATTCAGGTGGTGCAACAGTTGGTTGGCCTGCTCGATCTGGCGGAGTGGGATCCGGCGGAATGGCTGGCGCCCTACATCGGCGATATTGCCGCCCAAGGCATTACACAGGCGCTGGGTAAAGGCGCCTCGCTGGTGAAAGCCGGTTTTATGCGCCGGCAGCAGGGGATGGCGGAGGCGTTGACCGAAGAGNGGCGCCTGGCGCCGGGGCCGCTGGAAGTGGTGTGGTTCAACGAAGAAGTTGACGCACTCGCCCGCAGCGCGGAGGCGCTGTCTGCCCGCATGGACAAGTTGGAGGGCAAGCGATGACCCCAGGTGAACTGCGCCGTTTGTATTTTATCGTCCGCGTTTTTCTCAGCTACGGGCTGGACGAGCTGATCCCTAAAATGCGTTTGACGCTGCCGCTGCGCTTTGGCCGCCGGCTGCTGTTCTGGATGCCGAATCGGCATAAGGACAAACCGTTGGGTGAACGTCTGCGGCTGGCGCTGCAGGAATTGGGGCCGGTCTGGATCAAGTTCGGCCAAATGATGTCGACCCGCCGCGATCTGTTTCCGCCTCACATTGCCGATCAGCTGACGCTGCTGCAGGATCGGGTGGCGCCTTTCGATGGCGCGTTGGCGCGTAAGCATATCGAGCTGGCGATGGGCGGCCCGCTGGAGACCTGGTTCGATGACTTCGATCAGCAGCCGCTGGCCTCTGCCTCGATCGCGCAGGTGCATACCGCGCGGCTGAAAACCACCGGCCAGGAAGTGGTGCTGAAGGTGATCCGGCCGGATATCGGGCCGATTATCAAGGCCGACGTGCGTCTGATGTACCGGCTGGCAGGCTGGGTGCCGAAGCTGTTGCCGGACGGTCGCCGTTTGCGCCCGCGCGAAGTGGTACGCGAGTACGAGAAAACCCTGCTGGACGAATTGAACCTGCTGCGCGAAGCGGCTAACGCCATTCAGCTGCGCCGCAATTTCGACGGCAGCCCAATGCTGTACGTACCGGAAGTTTATTCCGACTACTGCCGCGAAAGCGTATTGGTGATGGAGCGCATTTACGGCATTCCGGTCTCGGACATCGCCACGCTGGAACAGCAGGGCACCAACATGAAACTGTTGGCGGAACGCGGCGTCCAGGTGTTCTTTACCCAGGTCTTCCGCGACAGCTTCTTCCATGCGGACATGCATCCCGGTAATATTTTCGTCAGCTACGAACATCCGGAAGATCCTTGCTACATCGGTATCGACTGCGGCATCGTCGGTTCGCTGAACAAGGATGATAAACGCTACCTGGCGGAAAACTTCATCGCCTTCTTCAATCGCGATTACCGCAAGGTGGCGGAACTGCACGTCGACTCCGGGTGGGTGCCGCGCGACACCAACGTGGAAGACTTCGAATTCGCCATCCGCACCGTGTGCGAGCCGATTTTCGAGAAGCCGCTGGCGGAGATTTCCTTCGGCAACGTGTTGCTGAACCTGTTCAACACTGCACGACGCTTCAATATGGAAGTGCAGCCGCAGCTGGTGTTATTGCAGAAGACCTTGCTGTATGTTGAAGGTCTGGGGCGTCAGCTCTACCCGCAGCTGGATCTGTGGACTACCGCCAAGCCGTTCCTCGAGAGCTGGCTGCGCGATCAGGTCGGCATTCCCGCCGTGGTGCGTGCGCTGAAAGAGAAGGCGCCGTTCTGGGCGGAGAAGCTGCCGGAACTGCCCGAACTGTTTTACGACAGCCTGCAGCAGCATAAACTGTTGCAACAAAGCGTTGATAAGCTGACCAACCAGATGCAGGCTCAGCGGGTTCGTCAGGGGCAGTCACGTTATTTGTTCGGCGTTGGCGCTACACTGTTGGTAAGCGGCACGCTGTTGCTGCTGGGGCAAATCGAGGTGTTTCCCGCCTGGATGATGGCCGCCGGCATCGTATGCTGGGTGATTGGCTGGAAGCGAACCACCTGATTTAATTCGTTACTCTGGTAAAGTCGGCCCTATAATGCGGGCTGGCTTTAAAAGACCCTTTAAAATTAGAGGTAATTAAAATGGGCGGTATTAGTATTACGCAATTGTTGATCATCGCAGTGATCGTGGTGCTGTTGTTCGGTACCAAAAAACTGCGCACGCTGGGCTCCGATCTCGGCGCCTCGATCAAGGGCTTCAAGAAGGCGATCGGCGACGATACGCCGTCGGCCCCCAACACGGCTGAGAAAAGCAGCCTGGATGACGCTGACTTCTCGGCCAAGCCTATTACCGAAAAGCAGCCGGAAGTGAAACCGGAAGAGTCGAAGAACAAAGAGCNGGTATAAACCGTGTTTGACATTGGGTTTAGTGAGCTGCTGCTGGTGCTGGTGATCGGCCTGGTTGTTCTCGGGCCGGAACGCTTGCCGGTCGCGGTCAGAACGGTATCAGGCTGGATCCGCGCGCTACGCTCGCTGGCGGCCTCGGTGCAGCACGAACTGTCTCAGGAGCTGAAGCTGCAGGAGCTGCAGGACAGCCTGAAAAAAGCGGAACAGGCTGGCTTGCAGAACCTGACGCCGGAACTGAAGGCGTCGATGGATGAGCTGAAAGACGCGGCGGAATCATTGAAACGCACCTACCAGGGCGAGAAAGAAGAGCTGGCGAACACCATTCATAACCCGCAGATCACCGATCCGGAAGCCTTGCACGATGGCGTGACGCCGGCGGAAGCGGCAACCCGCGCCAGCGCGCCCGCCGCCGTGCCAAAACCGGCCACGGAACCTGAAGCCGTCGCGCCGGTGGCGGCGCAGCCGGCTAAAGCGCCGGTGGAAACCGCGCCGGCACCTGTCGAACCTGTTGCGGATAAAACCCCAGCGTCTCACCAACCTAGTGGCGATCGTTAATACATGGCTGTTGAAGATACCCAACCCCTTATCAGTCATCTGATAGAGCTGCGCAAGCGGCTGTTGAACTCGATTATTTGCGTGCTGGCGGTGTTCGTGGTGCTGGTGTTTTTCGCCAACGACATCTACCAACTGGTGTCTGCGCCGCTGCTGAAGCAGTTGCCGGCCGGTGCGAGCATGATCGCCACTGACGTGGCGTCACCGTTCTTTACCCCGATCAAATTGACCATGATCGTCTCGGTGTTCGTCTCCGCGCCGATGATTTTGTATCAGGTGTGGGCATTCATCGCGCCGGCGCTGTACAAGCATGAACGACGCCTGATGATGCCGCTGCTGGTGTCCAGCAGCCTGCTGTTCTACCTCGGCATGGCTTTCGCTTACTTCATCGTGTTCCCGCTGGCCTTCGGCTTCTTCGCCAAGACCGCGCCGATGGGGGTGACCATTGCGACCGACATTAAAAACTACCTCGATTTCGTCATGGCGCTGTTTATGGCGTTCGGCGTTGCCTTCGAAGTGCCGGTCGCCATCATTCTGCTGTGCTGGAGTGGCGTCACCTCGCCGGAAGATCTGAAGAAGAAACGGCCGTATGTGTTGGTTGGCGCGTTTGTGGTCGGCATGCTGTTGACGCCGCCAGACGTGTTCTCGCAAACCTTGTTGGCAATACCGATGTATCTGCTGTTTGAAGTGGGGGTGTTCTTCGCTCGCTTCTATACCGGCAAACGTCGTCCGCAAGCGGAAGAAGAAGACGAGGGTGACGAACCCCCAGCCCCCTGATCCACATTGATTGCGAAGCCGCCCATTGGGCGGCTTTTGCTTTGGAAAAAATCATGTTTGATATCGGCGTTAATCTGACCAGCAGCCAATTCGCCAAAGATCGCCAGGCGGTGGTGGAGCGCGCCCGCGCGGCGGGCGTTACCGGGATGTTGATTACCGGCACCGATCTGGCAGAGAGCCGCGAAGCGGCGGAACTGGCGCAGCAACATGCGGGTTACTGTTGGTCTACCGCCGGTGTGCATCCGCATTACGCCAGCGGTTGGGATGAACACGCCGCCGAGCAGATTTATGCGTTAGCCGCACGCCCTGAAGTGGCGGCGATCGGCGAATGCGGCCTGGATTTCAATCGCAACTTCTCGACGCCCGCGCAGCAGGAAGCGGCGTTCACCGCGCAGCTGGCGCTGGCGGCGGAGTTGGCGCTGCCGGTGTTTCTGCATTGCCGCGACGCACACGCACGTTTTGCCGAGCTACTGACGCCGTGGTTGGATAAACTGCCCGCGGCCGTGGTGCACTGCTTCACCGGCACCGCCGAAGAATTAACAAGCTGCCTGTCGCTGGGTTTGTCGATCGGGATTACCGGTTGGGTCTGCGACGAGCGGCGCGGCCTGGAACTGCGCGCACTGTTGCCGCAGATCCCAGCCGAGCGTCTGCTGCTGGAAACTGACGCCCCTTATCTGTTGCCCCGGGATTTACAGCCTAAACCCGCATCTCGCCGCAACGAACCCTGTTTCCTGCCCCACATCGTGCAGCAGGTCGCCGTCTGGCGGCGGGAAGAGCCGCAATGGCTGGGGCAAAAAACCGATGAGAACGCCCGCCGGCTATTCCGGCTGGTTTGAGCTAGGAGAAAACTATGAGCTATGCATTTCCGGGCACCTTCCCTGGTCGCCGTATGCGCCGCGTGCGCCGTCACGACTTCAGCCGCCGCCTGGTGGCCGAGAATCAATTGACGGTCAACGATCTGATTTATCCGGTGTTTGTCATGGAAGGCAGCAACCGCCAGGAAGAAGTGGCCTCGATGCCGGGCGTATCACGCATGACGATCGATCTGCTGGTCAAGGAAGCGGAAACCATCGCCAAACTTGGCGTGCCGGTGATTTCCCTGTTCCCGGTGATCGAACCGAGCCTGAAATCGCTGCATGCGGAAGAAGCCTATAACCCTGAAGGGTTGGTACAGCGCACGGTGCGCGCGCTGAAAGACGCGGTGCCTGAGCTGGGTATTCTGACCGACGTGGCGCTCGATCCCTACACCACGCATGGGCAGGACGGGGTGATCGATGAGCAGGGTTATGTGATTAACGACGTGACCAAAGACATTCTGGTGCGTCAGGCGCTGTCCCATGCCGAAGCGGGCGCGGAAATCGTGGCGCCGAGCGACATGATGGACGGCCGCATCGGGGCGATCCGCGATCGTCTGGAATTGCAGGGCCTGGTGAATACCCAGATCATGGCCTACTCCGCCAAGTATGCTTCCTGCTACTACGGCCCGTTCCGCGATGCGTTGGGCTCCAGCGGCAACCTGAAGGGCGGCAACAAGAAGACCTATCAGATGGATCCGGCCAACAGCGACGAAGCGCTGCAGGAGATTGCGCAGGATCTGCAGGAAGGTGCGGACATGGTGATGGTGAAACCGGGCATGCCGTACCTCGACGTTGTGCGCCGCGTGAAGGATACCTTCGGTGTGCCAACCTTCGCTTATCAGGTGTCCGGCGAGTACGCCATGCATATGGCGGCGATTCAGAACGGCTGGCTGCAGGAGCAACCTGCGGTGATGGAATCGTTGATGTGCTTTAAACGCGCCGGCGCCGACGGCGTGCTGACCTACTTCGCCAAGCGTGTCGCCCAGTGGCTGCACGACGACGCGATGCGCCGCTAAGCGTAAAATGAGCCAACAAAAAGGCGCCTGAAGGCGCCTTTTGCATTACATCTTCTGGAACTGTCGGTTGTCGATGCTTTGGCTGACCTGCTTGTTGATCAGGTTCAGCAACAACATGGAACGCGCTTCGCCGTCCGGCTCGGTGTAGATCGCCTGCAGCCCTTCGAACACGCCGTCGACGATCAAAACGGTATCCCCCGGCTGTGGGGTTTCCGGATCGACATAGGTTTCGCAGGCGTGCGTGCGCAGTTCATCGATCACCTTGCTCGGGATGACGCTCGGCAACGCGCCGAAACGCACGAAGTGGCTGACGCCACGGGTGGCGCTGATGGTGGTGGTGTGAATGCGCTCCGGGTCGAACTCCACAAACAGATAGTTGGGAAACAGGGGTTCGCTGACCGCGATGCGCTTACCACGCACGATCTTTTCCAGCGTGATGATCGGGCTGAGGCAGTTTACCTGCTGCCGTTCCAGATGTTCCTGCGCCCGCAACAACTGACCGCGTTTGCAATAAAGTAGATACCAGGATTCCATAGTTTCACATGCCTTTCTGCCAGCCGGTAAGCATATCAAAAGCTATTCCGGATACATAGTGATGCAAGTTTCAGCGTGTAACATCACCTATCTCTATGAATCTGCGGCTATTAGCGAGGGGTCACACACTTATCGATACGGCGCTGGTATAACAGAGGGCTAAAAATTTGTTACCGTCACAGTATGACAGGCGTAGCGCCGCCGGCTGTGACGCTATTCATCGTTTTCGACCGAGGGGGAAAGAAATGGAGCTGTTTCTGTTGAGCAACGGCAAGCTGTCTGGCGAAGCCGAGCTGCTGGGGTACGCTAAAAGCCAGCTGCTGGCGATGATTGCGCGTCGCGGCATCAAATCCGCCGTCTTTATCCCTTACGCCCTGATTCGTTACGACTACGACCAGCGTGCGCAGGAACTGGCGCAAACGCTGGGCATTGAAGTCACCAGCATCCACCATGCCGCTTCACCGGCGGCGGCGATCGCGCAGGCGGAGTGCATTTTGGTCAGCGGCGGCAATACCTGGTTGCTGAACCAAATGCTGCACGAGCAAGGCCTGATCGTGCCCATCCAGCGCGCGGTGCGCGAGCGTGAAGTGCCTTACGTCGGCTGGAGCGCCGGTTGCAACGTGGCCACGCCGAGCATTCGCACCACCAATGACATGCCGGTGCGCTGCAGCGTGGTGCTGCCGGCGCTGGGGCTGTTCCCGGTGCAGATCAACCCGCACTACATCGACGCGCATATCAGCGGCCACATGGGCGAAACCCGTGACGAGCGCCTGGCGGAGTTCTGCGCGATCAACCCAAGCGAATCGGTGGTGGCGCTGCGTGAAGGTAGCCTGCTGCACGTTGAAGGCAATGCGCTGCGTTACTTCAGCGCTAACGGGCAGGGCTTCAAGGTGTTCCGCCACGGTGAGGAGACGCGTGAATATCAGGATACGCGCGCGCTGGCTGCGCTGGTGCCGTTCAACTGCGGCTGAGGGCCACCCGGCGGCGGGCGGCGTTAACAAAATTGCAGCAACAACCGTGAAGAGGGCTTATAATGCCCTCCCCACTGGCCGTTATAATGATCAGCATGAAATACCGTGACTTACGCGATTTCCTCTCGTTGCTGGAGAAGAGAGGGGAACTAAAACGCATCAGCCAGCCGATCGATCCTTACCTGGAAATGACGGAGATTGCCGATCGCACCCTGCGAGCGGGCGGTCCGGCACTGCTGTTTGAAAACCCGAAAGGGTATGACATGCCGGTGCTGTGCAACCTGTTCGGCACCGCCAATCGCGTGGCGATGGGCATGGGGCAGGAAGACATCAGCGCGCTGCGCGAAGTCGGCAAACTGCTGGCGTTCCTCAAAGAACCGGAGCCGCCGAAAGGCTTCCGCGATCTGTTCGACAAAATGCCGAAGTTCAAGCAGGTGCTGAACATGCCGACCAAGGTGCTGGGATCCGCGCCTTGTCAGGAGCAGGTATGGCAGGGTGACGATGTCGATCTCAGCCGTATTCCGGTGATGCACTGCTGGCCGGAAGACGCCGCGCCGCTGATCACCTGGGGGCTGACGGTGACCCGCGGCCCGCATAAGGAACGGCAAAACCTCGGCATCTATCGCCAGCAGGTGCTGGGCAAGAATAAAGTGATCATGCGCTGGCTGTCGCATCGCGGCGGCGCGCTGGATTATCAGGAGTGGTGCCAGGCGCACCCGGGCGAGCGTTTCCCGGTTGCGGTGGCGCTGGGCGCCGATCCTGCTACCATCCTCGGTGCGGTCACGCCGGTGCCTGATACCTTGTCTGAATATGCCTTTGCCGGGCTGCTGCGCGGCAACAAAACCGAAGTGGTCAAGTGCCTTTCCAACGATCTGGAAGTGCCCGCCAGCGCCGAAATCGTGCTTGAAGGCTATATCGAGCCGGGTGAAATGGCGCCGGAAGGCCCCTACGGCGACCACACCGGTTACTACAATGAAATCGACCAGTTCCCGGTGTTCACCGTTACTCACATCACCCAGCGCCGCAACGCGATCTACCACTCGACCTACACCGGCCGCCCGCCGGATGAGCCGGCGATCCTGGGCGTGGCGCTGAATGAAGTGTTCGTACCGATCCTGCAAAAGCAGTTCCCGGAAATCGTCGATTTCTATCTGCCGCCGGAAGGGTGCTCTTACCGCCTGGCGGTAGTGACCATGAAAAAACAGTACGCCGGCCATGCGAAACGCGTGATGATGGGCGTCTGGTCGTTCCTGCGGCAGTTTATGTACACCAAATTTGTTATCGTCTGTGACGATGACGTCAATGCGCGCGACTGGAACGACGTGATTTGGGCGATCACCACACGAATGGATCCGGCAAGGGATACCGTTCTGGTGGAGAATACGCCGATCGACTATCTGGACTTCGCCTCGCCGGTTTCCGGCCTGGGTTCGAAGATGGGGCTGGACGCCACCAATAAATGGCCGGGTGAAACCGATCGCGAATGGGGCCGTCCGATTCAGATGGATGAAAAGGTACGTGCGCGCGTCGACGAAATCTGGGATGAGCTCGCAATCTTCAGTGACAGGGAACCGACGTTATAGCGTCAGGCCCTGTTCTCAGCTTTGCATTGATGACCCGACAGAGGGAACGCATGACAATATTGAGCTGTAAAGTGACCTCGGTAGAGGCCATTACCGATACGGTTTATCGGGTACGTCTGGTGCCCGAGCAGCCGTTTTCTTTCAAGGCAGGGCAATATCTGATGGTGGTGATGGATGAGCGCGACAAGCGTCCGTTCTCACTGGCATCAACCCCGACGCAGCAAGATTATATCGAGCTGCACATTGGCGCTTCGGAACTGAATCTGTATGCCATGGCGGTGATGGATCGCATCCTGAAAGAGCAGGCGATCACCGTTGACGTGCCGCACGGCGACGCATGGCTGCGGGAAGAGGGCAGCCGTCCGCTGGTGCTGATCGCCGGCGGCACCGGTTTCTCTTACGCGCGTTCAATCTTGTTGACCGCGCTGGAGCAGCAGCCGGATCGCGACATTTCCATCTACTGGGGCGGGCGTGAGCTGAAGCACCTGTACGATTTGAGCGAGCTGGAAGCGCTGTCGTTGCAACACCCGAACCTGAAGGTGATCCCGGTGGTCGAGCAGCCGGAGGCGGAATGGCGTGGCCGCAGTGGCACCGTGCTCAGCGCGGTGTTGCAGGATTTCGGCACGTTGGCGGAGCATGACATCTACATCGCCGGGCGTTTCGAGATGGCGAAAATCGCCCGCGAGCGTTTCTGCGCCGAGCGCGGCGCGCAGGAAGCGCATATGTTTGGCGACGCGTTTTCGTTTATCTGACAGAGGCGATGCGCAGTGAACGGGGTGGCCGAGGGTCGCCCCGTTTTTATTTGGGCGTCGGCAAATTTCAGGCATAAAAAACCCGCCCCTGACAGGCGGGAAGAACGGCAACTAAACTTGGCGGGATGCCGCGATTTGAAGTGGTGACGCGGTCATCCCAAGATAGACACAGCTAAACGCGTTCAAAGACGGTGGCGATACCCTGGCCCAGGCCGATGCACATGGTCGCCAGGCCGAACTGCGCGTCGCGACGTTCCATGTTGTTCAACAAGGTGGTCGAGATGCGGGAGCCGGAACAGCCCAGCGGGTGGCCGAGCGCGATGGCGCCGCCGTTCAGGTTAATCTTGTCGTCGATGCTGTCCATCAGCCCCAGATCCTTGATGCACGGCAGCGACTGGGCGGCGAACGCTTCGTTCAGCTCGAACAGATCGATGTCCTGCACGCTCAGACCGGCGCGTTTCAGCGCCAGCTTGCTGGCCGGCACCGGGCCGTAGCCCATGATGGAAGGATCGCAGCCGACCACCGCCATCGAGCGGATGCGGGCGCGGGCCTTCAAACCGAGCGCTTTGGCGCGCGATTCGCTCATCAGCAGCATGGCGGAAGCGCCGTCCGACAGGGCGGAGGAGCTGCCGGCGGTGACGGTGCCGTTGACCGGATCGAACGCCGGACGCAGGGCCGACAGACTTTCGACGGTGGTTTCCGGGCGAATGACTTCATCGAAATCGTAACGGGTCAGCACGCCGTCGGCGTCGTGACCGTTGGTCGGTATGATCTCGTTTTTGAAGTAACCCGCCAGCGTCGCCGCATGTGCGCGCTGGTGGGAGCGGGCGGCAAACTCATCCTGCATCTGGCGACTGATGTTGTGCATCTTGGCCAGCATTTCGGCGGTCAGCCCCATCATCCCGGCGGCTTTGGCCACGCTGCGGCTCAGGCCCGGATGGAAATCCACGCCGTGATTCATTGGCACATGGCCCATGTGTTCCACGCCGCCGATCAGGCTGATGTGCGCGTCGCCAACCATGATGGCGCGCGCCGCGTCGTGCAGCGCCTGCATCGAAGAGCCGCACAGGCGGTTAACGGTCACCGCCGGCACGCGGTGCGGGATCTCGGCCAGCAGCGCGGCGTTGCGGGCGATGTTGAAGCCTTGTTCCAGCGTTTGCTGCACGCAGCCCCAGTAAATGTCATCAATCTCGGCGGCGTCCAGCGCCGGGTTGCGGCTCAGCACTTCACGCATCAGGTGAGCGGAGAGATCTTCGGCGCGCACCTGGCGGAAGGCGCCGCCCTTGGAGCGGCCCATCGGCGTGCGTACGGCATCAACAATAACTACGTTTTCCATCTTTATGACCTCATGCCGGTTGGCGGGTTGCGACGTCGGACAGCGGTGTCGCCACCGGGTAGTAGCTTTCATTGCGTTCGGCCTTGGCGCGCAGACCGGCCGGCACCTGGTACAGGGCGCCGAGGTGTGCGTAACGCTGGGCCAGCTCAACGTAGTTGGCGGTGCCGAGCGTATCCAGGTAGCGGAACACGCCGCCGTGGAACGGAGGGAAACCGATGCCGTAGACCAGCGCCATATCGGCTTCGGCCGGGCTGGCGACGATCTTTTCTTCCAGGCAACGCACCACTTCGTTGATCATCGGGATCATCATGCGCGCGATGATTTCTTCATCGCTGATGGTCTGGCGCGGTTGGCTCACTTCGGCCAGCAGCGCATCGGTCTGCTCGTCGTTGTCCTTGCGCGGTTTGCCTTTGTTGTCCTGGCTGTAGCGGTAGAAGCCCAGCTGGTTTTTCTGACCGAAGCGCTGGTTGTCGAACATCACGTCAATGGCGTCGCGATAGTCTTTGCTCATGCGATCCGGGAAGCCGGCGGCCATCACCGCCTGCGCGTGGTGCGCGGTGTCGATGCCCACGACGTCGAGCAGGTAGGCCGGGCCCATCGGCCAGCCGAACTGTTTCTCCATCACTTTATCGATTTGACGGAAGTCGGCGCCGTCGCGCAGCAGCAGGCTGAAGCCGGCGAAGTACGGGAACAGCACGCGGTTGACGAAGAAGCCTGGGCAGTCATTCACCACGATCGGCGTTTTGCCCATGCGGCTGGCGTAGGCCACCACTTTGGCAATGGTCTCGTCGCTGGTCTGTTCGCCGCGGATGATTTCCACCAGCGGCATGCGGTGCACCGGGTTAAAGAAGTGCATGCCGCAGAAGTTTTGCGGGCGCTTCAGCGATTTTGCCAGGTGATTAATCGGAATGGTCGAGGTGTTCGACGCCAGAACGGTGTCCTCACCGATCAGGTTTTCCACTTCCGACAGCACGGCGGCTTTGACTTTCGGATTCTCGACGACCGCCTCAACGATCACCTGCGCACGCTCGATGCCGGCATAGTCCAGCGTCGGCTGAATGGTCGACAGCACCTGCGCCATTTTCAGGCCATCCAGCTTGCCGCGCTCCAGTTGCTTATTGAGCAGCTTGGCCGCTTCGCTCATGCCCAGCGTCAGCGACTTGTCGCTGATGTCTTTCATGATCACCGGCACGCCTTTCAGCGCCGATTGATAGGCGATACCGCCGCCCATGATGCCGGCGCCCAGCACCGCCGCCTGTTTCGGCGCATCCACATTCTTGGCCAGCTTTTTCGCCTGGCCCTTCACGAACTGATCGTTAAGGAAGATGCCGACCAGCGCGCGCGCTTCGTTGGAGCGGGCCAACGGCACGAAGCTGGCGGTTTCCAGTTTCAGCGCTTCATCGCGGCCCAGCTTGGCGGCGGCTTCAATGGTCTTCACCGCGGTCATCGGCGCCGGGTAATGTTTACCGGCGGTCTGCAGCACCATGCCTTTGGCGGTGGTGAAGCTCATCGCCGCTTCAATCGGGCTGAGTTTCAGCGGCGCCAGCTTAGGTTGACGCGCGGCGCGCCAGTCCAGCTTGCCGTCGATCGCCTGTTGCAGCATGTTGAGCGCCGCTTCGGCCAGTTTTTCCGGTGTCACCACCGCATCCACCAGGCCGACTTTCAACGCGTCTTTGGCGCTGACGTCTTTGCCGGCGGCGATGATTTCCAGCGCGCTGTCGTTACCCAGCAGGCGCGGCAGACGGACGGAACCGCCGAAGCCCGGCATGATGCCCAATTTGGTTTCCGGCAGGCCGATGCGCGCGTCCGGCGAGGCGACGCGGAAATCGGTCGCCAGAATGCATTCGCAACCGCCGCCGAGCGCATAGCCGTTAATGGCCGAAATGGTCGGTACCGGCAAATCTTCCAGCCGGTTAAAGACGTTGTTGGCGAATACCAGCCACTCGTGCAGCTTTTCAGCCGGTGCGGCGAACAGAGAAAGGAATTCGGTGATATCGGCGCCGACGATAAACGCGGCTTTGGAGGAGCGCAGCAGCAACCCCTTGAGCTCAGGCTGGTTTTCCAGCACGGTGAGCGCTTCGCCCAGGCTGGCGACGGTGCGGGTGTCCAGCTTGTTGACCGAGCCCGGTGCGTTGAACACCAGCTCGGCGATGCCGTTATCGAGCCAGTGCAGTTGTAATGTTTCGCCTTGGTAGAGCATGTCTATCTCCTGAATCAGCGTATGATCTGGTATGACCAGATGAAGAGGAGTGTGGTTTTTATGTTAAAAATATGCAAATGAGAGATTGCATATTTGCTGGTCGGATCACATGTCGCCAAGTTAGTTTTTTGATTTGAAACGAAGTTATATTTTATGTGCTATCGGCATTTGCTGGAGTGTGTCGGCACTCATACACTTGCTCGCAGCGAATGAACATTCAGACGAGGTTACGCATGACTAAGGCGGCTTGTGTCAAACGCAGCGGCTTATGGAGCATTCCGGCCAGAACCATGACGCTGGCATGTCTGTTGGTGTTTATGGCACAGATGGCGACGACCGTGTATTTGCCTTCGCTGCCGACGGTGATGCGGGAGCTGGCGATGAGCCGACGCGCCACCGAGCTGTCCATTTCGATCTTCGTCATCGGCGCCGCTTTGCCGGTGCTGTTCTGGGGCGCGGCCGCCGATCGCTTTGGCCGCCGTGCGCCCCTGACGCTGTCTTTGTTTCTTTTCATTGGCTGCAGCGGGCTGTTGGCGCTGTGCAGCAACGGCACTCAGCTGCTGGCGCTGCGTGCGCTGCAGGGTGTGGGCGCCGGCGGTGCGGCGATCATTGCGCGTATCATCGTGCGGGATAACTGGAGCGGTGATGAGCTGGCGCGCCGTCTGTCGGTGCTCTCCATCGCTTTCATCACTGCGCTGGGCGGGGGGCAGTTTATCGGCGGCCTGCTCAGCCAATATTCGCACTGGCAGATGGGCTTCGTCCTGATGGGCGCCACCGGTTTGGCCATTCTGGCGCTGATGGCGACGCTGCCGCTTGAGGCGGGGCGCGCACGCGGGCCACGCCCGGCGATGGCGGCCACCTACTTCGCCATCCTGCGGCGGCCGGGGTTCTTCTGGCCGGCCTGCGTCGGCGGATTGGGTTTCGCCACCACGGTGACATTGCAGGAGGTGAGCCCGTTCGTCATGCAGCAGGGGTTTGGCCTCAACGTCACGGCGTTCGGCGCGCTGGGGCTGGTGATAGGTATCGCCTACTTTAGCGGCGCGTTGACGGTGAACCGCACGGTGGCGCGTGTCGGCGGGAAAAAACTGATGCAAACCGGCAGCGGCATCGTCGCTCTGGCGACGGCGGCGATCCTGCTGTTGTGGTGGGGCGGCATTCTGGCCGGCCTTTCCGGTATGGCACTGTTCATCGCGCTGTATTGCCTGACCATTTTTGGCCAGGCGGTGTTGTTTCCCAACAGCATGGCGATGGCGGTCAGCGACGCCAAAGAGCACGGTGCCTATGCGATGGCGCTGTGTGGCTTTCTGCAGCAGTGTCTGGCGGGCATTGCCGCGGCCGGTGCGGTGTTATTGGAGCACCACGGCCTATGGACGCTGGCGATAGCGTTGCTCGGCCTGGCCGGCTGGCTAATGGTTAAACTGCGGATGTAACGGCATTTGCAGGGAATTGCGAGCTGCTCCGCATGCCCAACGCGATAAGGTTGGTGCGCCGGAGCGCTGTGTTAAGATGACTTCTTTCGTGCTAAGGCATAAGGGTACTGTGATGGAAACGCTGGCTTCTTTGTATAACGACCACTTGGCAGAGCTGCAAAAACGCGCGCGCGAAGTGCTGGAGCGCAACAAGTTGGATGCGTTGCTGATTCACTCCGGTGAACTGCAAAAGGTATTTTTGGACGACCATAGCTATCCGTTCAAAGTGAATGCGCATTTCAAAGCCTGGGTGCCGGTGACGTCGGTGCCGAACTGCTGGTTGTGGATCGACGGTGTCAACAAGCCGAAGCTGTGGTTCTACTCCCCGGTTGACTACTGGCACAGCGTAGAGCCGCTGCCGGACAGTTTCTGGACCAAATCCCTTGAATTGATGCCGCTGGCCAACGCCGACGCTATCGCCCAGCAGCTTCCGCCGCAGCGCGAGCGTGTGGGCTATATCGGTTATGCGCAACAGCGCGCACGCGATCTCGGTATTTCTTCTGAACACATCAACCCGAAAGCGGTGCTGAACTACCTGGATTTCCACCGTTCGATCAAAACCGGCTACGAGCTGGCCTGCATGCGCGAAGCGCAGAAGACGGCGGTAACCGGCCATCGTGCGGCGCATGAGGCGTTCCTCTCCGGCATGAGCGAGTTCGACATCAACCTGGCCTACCTGACGGCGACAGGCCACCGTGATACCGACGTGCCTTACGACAACATCGTAGCGCTGAACGAACACGCTTCGGTACTGCACTACACCAAGCTGGATCATCAGCCGCCGGCCGAGTCCCTGAGTTTTCTGATCGACGCCGGGGCGGAATATAACGGCTACGCCGCCGATCTGACGCGTACCTATGCGGCGCAAAGCGGCAGCGAGTTCGCTCATCTGGTGAAAGATCTCAATAGTGAACAGCTGGCGCTGATCGACACCATTAAAACCGGCGTGCGCTATACCGACTACCATGTGCAAATGCATCAGCGCATCGCCAAGCTGCTCAAGAATCACAAACTGGTGAATGGCCTCAGCGAAGAGGCGATGGTTGAAACGGGCATCACCACGCCGTTCCTGCCGCACGGGCTGGGGCACCCGCTGGGCCTGCAGGTGCACGACGCCGCAGGCTTTATGCAGGACGAGCAAGGCACCCATCTGGCGGCGCCGTCCAAGTATCCGTTCCTGCGTTGCACCCGCGTGTTGCAGCCGGGCATGGTGTTGACCATCGAGCCGGGTCTGTACTTCATCGAATCTCTGTTGGCGCCGTGGCGCAGCGGTGAGTTCAAGCAGCACTTCGCCTGGGATCGCATCGATGCGCTGAAGCCGTATGGCGGCATCCGTATCGAAGACAACATCGTGATCCATGAAAAGCGTATCGAGAACATGACGCGCGATCTGAACCTGGCCTGATGCGGCCGTACCCGATACCGGCGGAAGCAACCCGCTTTACCGAAGAAATAAAGAAGAGCCGTTTTATCACCCTGCTGGCGCCAACCAGCGGGGTAGAAGCGGCAAAGGCGTTTATTCAGCAGGTGCGGGATGAGCACCCGGCGGCGCGGCACCATTGTTGGGCCTTCGTCGCCGGCAGCCCCGATGACTCACAGCAGCTGGGGTTCTCCGACGATGGAGAACCGTCGGGCACCGCTGGCAAACCGATCCTCGCGCAGCTGATGGGCAGCGGTATCGGCGAAGTGACCGCCGTGGTCGTTCGTTACTATGGCGGCGTCAAGTTGGGCACCGGCGGGCTGGTGAAAGCCTATGGCAACGGTGTTCAACAGGCGTTGAAGCAGCTGGTGTTGGTAGAAAAGGTGCCGGAAGCCGAATATATCTTGCAGTGCGACTATGCGCAGTTGGCGCTGGTGGAGAACTTGCTGCAGCAAACCGCAGGTCGGATCCTGCAGGGCGAATACGGCGCCGCCGTCGTGCTGCATCTGGCGTTGCCGGCCACCGAGGTCGAGCTGTTTGGGAATAAATTGCGTGATCTCAGTCGCGGTAATTTGCAATTAACCCCCATTTCGCAATAATTCCTCCCAATTGAATTGCTAAGGATCGTGCTGAAATGCATTTTCGCGCCATAACCCGTATCGTTGGTCTGCTGGTCATCCTGTTCTCCGGGACGATGTTTATTCCCGGCCTGGTGGCATTGATTTATCGCGATGGGGCGGGGCGCGCGTTCAGCCAAACGTTCTTCGTGGCGCTGACCATCGGGCTGATGCTGTGGTGGCCGAACCGCAAGCAAAAACACGAGCTGAAGCCGCGTGAAGGCTTCCTGATCGTCGTGCTGTTCTGGACCGTGCTGGGCAGCGTGGGGGCATTGCCGTTCCTGTTTTCGGAACGGCCCAATTTGTCGCTGACCGACGCCTTCTTTGAATCCTTCTCGGGATTGACGACCACCGGTGCGACGACGCTGGTGGGGTTGGACTCGCTGCCGAAGGCTATTCTTTTCTATCGCCAAATGCTGCAATGGATGGGCGGCATGGGGATCATCGTGTTGGCGGTGGCGATACTGCCGATACTCGGCGTCGGCGGCATGCAGCTGTATCGGGCGGAAATGCCCGGGCCGCTGAAAGATAACAAGATGCGTCCACGCATCGCCGAAACCGCCAAAACCCTGTGGCTAATCTATGTGTTGCTGACCGTCGCCTGTGCGCTGGCGCTCTGGGGGGCTGGGATGTCGGTGTTCGATGCCATCGGCCACAGTTTCTCGACCATCGCCATCGGCGGTTTTTCTACCCACGACGCCAGTATCGGTTATTACGCCAGCCCGACCATCAACACCATCATCGCCGTGTTCCTGCTGATTTCCGGCTGTAACTACGGCCTGCACTTCGCTTTGCTGAGCGGCCGCAGCCTGAAGGTGTACGGGCGCGATCCTGAATTCCGCATGTTTATCTTCGTTCAGTTGACGCTGGTGGTGGTATGCACGTTGGTGCTCTGGGGACATGGCGTCTATAAGAGCGGTATGGAAACGCTCAATCAGGCGTTCTTCCAGGTGGTATCGATGGCGACCACGGCTGGTTTTACGACCGACAGCATCGCCAAGTGGCCGCTGTTCCTGCCGATGTTGTTGCTGTGCTCAGCGTTCATCGGCGGTTGTGCCGGCTCGACCGGCGGCGGCCTGAAGGTGATCCGTATCCTGCTTCTATACCTGCAGGGCTCGCGAGAGTTGAAAAGGCTGGTGCACCCCAACGCGGTCTATACCATCAAATTGGGCAATCGCGCACTGCCGGAACGTATTCTGGAAGCGGTGTGGGGATTCTTCTCCGCCTATGCGCTGGTGTTTATCGTCAGCATGCTGGCGATCATTGCCACCGGCGTTGACGATTTTTCCGCGTTCGCCGCAGTGACGGCAACACTCAATAACCTTGGCCCCGGCCTGGGCGTGGTGGCGGATAACTTCACCACGATGCCGGCGGCGGCCAAGTGGATCCTGGTGGTGACGATGCTGTTCGGACGCCTGGAAGTGTTTACATTGCTGGTGCTGTTCACGCCAACTTTTTGGCGTGAGTAAGTCTGATATAAGGAGTACGCCATGAAGGCATTGATACTTTATTCGAGCCGTGACGGGCAAACACGTGCTATCGCTTCTTATATAGCAAGCAAGCTGCAGGACACGCAGCGTTGTGAGGTGATCGATCTGCTGCAGGCGGAACAGGTCGACCTTAGTCAGTACCAGCAGGTGATGATCGGCGCTTCTATCCGTTACGGGCACTTTAACCCGGCGCTGGATAAATTCGTCAAACGTCATGCCGAACAACTGAATCGAATGCCGAGCGCGTTCTTTGCCGTGAACCTGACCGCGCGTAAACCGGAAAAGCGCTCGCCGCAAACCAACGCTTATACCCGCAAGTTCCTGCTGGCCTCGCCGTGGCAGCCAAAACAGTGTGCGGTGTTTGCCGGCGCATTGCGTTATCCGCGTTATCGCTGGTTCGACCGCATCATGATTCAATTCATTATGCGTATGACGGGCGGTGAAACGGATACCAGTAAGGAAGTGGAGTACACAGATTGGCAACAGGTCGACCGCTTTGCCCAGGAATTTAGCCAGATCCAGTACGAAAAGTGACAAAAACGCGGGTTTGGTCAGCGTTTTGCCGAAAAAAACCGCGCTTGAAAAGTTTTTTGCAATTAGGGGTTGCGGCCYGCCGAGAACTCCCTATAATGCGCCTCCACTGACCGGGAACAACGACTGACAAGCCGCCGGGTCAGCGAGAAGAAAGCGAAATAAACGCTTGACTCTCCGGGCGAAAAGCGTAGTATACGCAGCCCGCGCCGATGAGTTTCTCGGCACTGCTCTTTAACAATTTATCAGACAATCTGTG
>NZ_JVEL01000323.1:0-9013 GCF_001076875.1 Serratia sp. 506_PEND | reverse complement strand
CCGCCACCGGGCCGAAAAAGGGCAGCGTAGTAATGATCAGCGGTGGACCGGGCCTGCCGGGCATCAACCCCTATCTGGGCAACGACGCCCATGTCGCCAAGCTGCGAAAATCCTACGACATCATCGGCTACGATCCGCGCGGCGTCGGTCAGTCGACGCCGAAAATCTCCTGCCAGCTGGCCGAAGGCGACGAAACCCCGACGCCGGACGACAACGACGTGGCCGGTGCGGAGAATCAGACGCGCGCCCTGATTGCCGCCTGCATCAAACAAACCGGCGCGGACGTGTTGCAACACATCGGCACCGACGAGGCGGTCAACGATCTGAACGCAATCCGCCACGCGCTGGGCGAACCGGGGCTGACGGCGGTGGCGTACTCTTACGGCACCAAGGTGGCGGCGCTGTATGCCGAACGTTTTCCGAAGAAAACGCGCGCGCTGGTGCTGGACGGGGTGGTGGATCTGGCGGAAGACGATTTCACCCAGCGGCTGAACCAGGAACGGGGGTTTCAGCAAAGCTTCCTGCGCTTCGCCGCCTACTGCGGCAAAACCGACAGTTGTCAGCTGGGCGGCGGCGCCAATCAGGCGCTTCAGCGCTATCACGCTTTGCTGCGCAAGCTGCACGAGCAGCCGTTCGTCACTGCGGCAGGCTATGAAATCTCCGCCGACGATGTGCTGACGGTCACGCGTTCGCTGCTGCTGTGGCCGGAGCGCTGGCATGAACTGGCGACCGTGCTGCGCCAGCTCGATGCCGGCATCGCGGGGCAGCAGGTTTCCGATCTGATCGACGAAAGCTATTCGCCGGACGCCGATGACGCCCTGAACGTCATCACCTGCGCCGACGTCGCCAACCCGACGGCCGATCCGCAGCAGTTGCGCAGGCAGCGGCAGGAGATCAATACCGCCGCTTTGTACGCTCACTACCTGCCGTTGCACGAGTATCCGCTGGAAATGTGCGATCTGTGGCCGTACCGCGGCAAAGATCGGCCGCACACCCCGGTGGCGTCCGCCGCGCTGCCGCCGCTGCTGTTCGTCGCGCAGCGCTACGATCCGACCACGCCGTACCGCAATGCCCAAGCGATGGCCGCCGCCTTTAAAAGCCCGCTGATCACCCGCGAACGCGACGGGCATACACTGGCGCTGAACGGTATCGACAGCTGCGTTGACGAAAGCGTGGTGGATTATCTGCTGGCGCCGAAAAAGCCGCGCCGTGACAAGATTTGCCGCTGAGAAGGCCGGGGGGGCAGCCCGGCCTTAAGAGAGTCAGCCGGCGAAAATATGCGCCTGGCCCATCACGTTGACAGTGACCTGCGCCCCGGGCCGCAGGCCTTCGCGGCTGACGGTTTTGATCTCGAGCTGCGCGCCGTCGGCGGCCATTTGCAGATTGAGGGTGGAGACGAAGCCGGCGAAATCGATGCCGGTGATCACCGCCTGGCCGCGCTGCGCCGGATCGGACAAACCGATTTGAATCTGCTCCGGGCGCAGCATGATGCGCGCCGGGCCGCTGCGTTGGCGATCGTCGACGGCGATGCGCCCCAGTGCGCAGTCGGCCCAGCCGTGCGCCAGTTCGGCGGTCAACACCAGCGTTTCGCCAAGGAAGCTGGCGGTCGGCTCATCAACCGGCCGCAGATAGAGATCCTGCGGCGCGCCCACCTGCGCCAGCCGGCCGCTGCGCATCACCGCCACCTGATCGGCGAACGACAGCGCCTCGCTCTGATCGTGGGTGACCAGAATCGATGCCACCTTGGCCTCCGTCAGCAGTTCGGCCACCGCTTTGCGGGTGGCGGCGCGCAGGCCGGTATCCAGCGCCGAGAACGGTTCATCTAGCAGCATCAGCCGGGGTTGCTGCGACAGGGCGCGCGCCAGCGCGACCCGCTGTTGCTGCCCGCCGGACAACTCGTGCGGCCACAGCGCCGCCAGACGGCGATCCAGCGCCACCATCTCCATCAGCGCCTCGATGCGCCGCTGTTTCTCGCGCTTGCCGCCTTTGAGGCCAAAACCGATGTTGCCGGCGACGGTAAAATGCGGGAACAGCGCGCCATCCTGCGGAACGAAACCGATGCCGCGCAGATGCGCAGGCACCCAGCCGCCGCCGTTGCCCATGGCTTGTCCCTGCAGCAGGATCTGGCCGCCGTCGGGGATTTCAAAGCCGGCGATGATGCGCAGCAGAGTGGTTTTGCCGGAGCCGGAAGGGCCGACGATCGCCGTGCGGCTGCCGGCGGCAACCTGCAGGTCGATGTGTTCCAGCACTCTGATGGCGTTGTAAGATTTTCCGATACCGTGCAGTTCGAGCGTGCTCATAGTCCCGCCGTGCGTTTAGATTGAGAATAAAGAAGCCAGGTGAGCGGCAATGACAGCGCCACCATAATCAGCGCATAAGGCGCGGCGGCGACGTAGTCTATCTCGCTGGTCAGCGCCCAGAAGCCGGTGGCCAGCGTGCGGGTGCCGTTCGGCGCCAGCAGCAGCGTGGCGGTCAGTTCATTGGCGATCGCCAGGAATACCAGCGCCGCGCCCGCAGCGGCGCCCGGCGCCGCCAGCCGCAGCGTGGTGCTCCACAACGCCTGCGCCGGCGATTTGCCCAGGCTGCGCGCCACGTTTTCCAATTCCACCGGCGCCTGTGCGATACCGGCGCGCAGATTGATTAGCGCCCGCGGCATAAACATCAGCAGATACGCCAGCAGCAGAGTGATTTCGGTCTGGTAAATCGGCCTGAAGCTGTGAATGGTGATGGTCACCAGCGCCAGCGCCACCACGATGCCGGGCAGCGAGCTGGTCACGTAGTTGCAGCCTTCCAGCACCCGATACAGTCGGGCCGGATAGCGTACCGAGAGCCAGGCCATCGGAATGGCGCACAGCGTGATCAGCAGCGCGCCAGCGGCGGACAGCGACAGCGTTTGCCACAGCGCGGGCCACAGCTCGGCGTTGCGCCACACCTCGAATCCNGCTAGGGTGATGAAAGGCACGCCCAACGCCAGCGCGGTCAGCGCGATCGGCAGCAGCAGCGCCAGCGCGGCGAGCGGCGGCGAAAGGCGGCGCGGCGTTTGGCTGCGGGCGCTGCCGGAACCGACGCGGGCATAGCGCGCGCGGCCGCGGCTTATCGCCTCAAGCAACAGCAGCCCCAGGCAGCACAGCACCAACACGCCGGCCAGCATGTTGGCCGCCGGGCCGTTGAAGGTCGACTGGAACTGATCGAAGATCGCGGTGGTGAAGGTATCGAAACGGATCATGGCGTACAGGCCATACTCCGCCAGCAGGTGCAGCGCGATCAGCAGCGAGCCGCCCCAGACCGCCAGTTTCAATTGAGGCAATACCACGCGGAAAAACACCGCCGGCGGCCGCGAGCCGAGTGAGGTGGCGACGTCCTCGATACCGGGATCCAGGCGGCGCAGCACGGCGGCGGCCGGCAGGTAGATAAACGGGAAATAAGCGAGCACCGAGATGAAAACGCCAGCGCCCAGGCCGTGCATCGACGGCACCAGGCTGATCCAGGCATAGCTTTGCACGAAGGCCGGCACCGCCAGCGGCGCGGTCGCCAATACCGCCCAGAGACGGCGGCCCGGCAGCGTGGTGCGTTCGGTCAACCAGGCCAGGGCCACGCCCAGCACGGCGCAGATCGGCAGCGTCAACACCACCAACAACAGAGTATTCAACAGCAGTTCCGCCACCCGTGGGCGGAAAACCAGTGCTTTGACCGTTTGCCAGCCGGTTTCAAACGCCACGCCGATAACGAATCCCAGCGGCAACAGCGCCAGCAGCGACAGCAACACGGCGCTGACCACCACGATCGCCCCTGGCCGCGGGTGACGGGGGACAACAGAATAACGCCGCGCGGTCTGCGCGGCGTGGGTACTCAGGTTTGACATAACGATCAAAAACTCTCGGTTTGCCGGCGGGCCTTACAGCAGGCCGGCCTCGGTCATCAGTTCGACAACTTTTTTACTGTTCAGCTGTGCGGCGTCTACTTTCGGTGCGTCCAGATCTTTCAGCGGCACCAGTTTCGGGTTGGAGGCCGCGCCGACGCCGACGGCGTATTCGAAGGCGTTGTTGGTGCGCAGGATTTCCTGGCCCTGTTTGCCGGTGATCCACTTGATGAACGCCTGCGCCTGCTGCTGATGCTTGCTGGAAGCCAGCACGCCGCCGCCGGAGATGCTGACGAACGCGCCAGGATCCTGATGTTTGAAGTAATACAGCTTGATGTTGTTGCTGTTTTCGCCGGTTTTCGCGCCATCCACGAACGGGTAGTAGTGATAGATCACACCGCTGTCGACCTGGCCGGCATTGACCGCTTTCATTACCGTGCTGTTGCCCTTATAGGCGGTGAAGTTGGTTTTCATCGCTTTCAGCCACGCCAGCGTGGCTTTCTCGCCTTTCAGCTCCAGCAGCGCGCTGACGATCGCCTGGAAATCGGCGCCCGATGGCGAAGCGGCCCAACGGCCTTTCCATTCCGGTTTGGCCAGATCCAGCAGTGACTTCGGCAACTGCGCGTCGCTCAGTTTGGCCGGGTTATAAACAAACACGGTAGAACGGGCGGCGATGCCGATCCAGCGGCCGTGGCTTGGGCGATATTGTGGTTCCACCTGGGCCAGCGTGGCGGCGTCCAGAGGGGCGAACAGCTTGGCGTTATCCACCAACACCATCGCCGGGGAGTTTTCCGTCAGGAACACGTCGGCAGGCGAGGCGCTGCCTTCCTGCACCAGCTGATTGCCCAGCTCGCTGTCGCCGCCGTTGCGCAGCGTGACTTTGATGCCGGTGTCTTTGGTAAACCCGTCGACCCAGGATTTCACCAGATTTTCATGCTGGGCGTTGTAAATAACGATGCCCTGGTCGGCGGAGGCCGCCTGAGCGCCAAAGGCCAGCATCATCGAGGAGGCGAGCAGGGCGACGGGGCCGAGAGATGAAATACGCAGCTTCATGCAGTTATCCTTTTTAGCGTTCGAATGAAGAAAACGAATATCGCCTGGCAAGCGCAAGCAGGCCGATTTTAGCCAAGAACATCAATAATGATAGTGAAAACGATTCGTATTAAATTATTTTTGACGATCGCTCACAAAATGAATTGCCCTAAGGATATGTTAAGCTTCGGCTGGAATAATCTATATTGATTGCCTGAATTTATGTCACCGCCGATTCACGGCGTTCCCGGCGGCAATGCCGGTCTCCGCGTTTATCCTCGTGTTCTTCATCGTTCCGTCGCCAGTACTTCTTTGATAATGAAAGAAATTCAACACCGCTTTTGGTTATGACTCATAGCGATTAATAATTTAATTTATTCCACTGCCTCATTGCATATTAAACGCGATAAAACACTAATCAGGGATATCGACGTGAAATATTCATTTAATGGCAAGAAACTGGCTGGTTTAATCCTCCTGGCTTTTAACGCTACGGCTGCCCATGCCGCCGAGGTGCCGGCAGGCGTTAAACTGGCGGCGGTGCAAGAGCTGGTGCGGGCCAACGGGTATGAACCGGCGACGCTGGATCCGAACCTGGCCGAGAGCAATGTGGAGTTCTATATCTTCAACGATCTGTTCGAAGGTCTGCTGCGCGTCGGAAAAGACGGCGCAGCCATCCCGGCGCTGGCGCAGAAATGGGAGCATCAGGGCAACGTCTGGACTTTCCACCTGCGGCCGCAGGCCAAATGGTCGAACGGCGACCCGGTGACCGCCGACGATTTCGTTTACAGCTGGCGGCGCCTCACCGATCCGAAAACCGCGTCGCCGTACGGCAGCTATCTGGCTTCGGCCTACGTGCTGAATGCCGCAGCGATCAACGCCGGCAGCAAACCGCCGAGCGAGCTGGGCGTCAAGGCGCTGGATGCGCACACTCTGCAGGTGACGCTGTCGGAGCCCAATTCCTATCTGCTCAAGCAACTGGTGCATTTCCCGGTTTTGCCGGTTAACCGCAAGGTGGTGGAGCAGTACGGCAAAAACTGGACGCAGCCGGCGCACTTTGTCGGCAACGGGGCGTTTCGCCTCAGCCAGTGGGTGGTGAACGAAAAGGTGGTGGTGGAACGTAACCCGCAGTATTGGGATAACGCCAATACCGTGCTCAACAAGGTAACCTTCTTGCCGATCCAGGGCTTCCCGGAAGTGGCGCGTTTTCGCGCCGGTGAGGTTGAGTTGGGGTATACCACGCCGCCGGAGCTGTATCAGCAACTGAAAAAAACGCTCGGCGAGCAACAGCTGGTGACTTATCCGCTGCTCTCCACCAGTTATTTCGCTTTCAATAATCAGCAGGCGCCGTTTAACGATGTGCGGGTGCGCCAGGCGCTGAACCTGGCGCTGGATAAAGAGATCGTCGCCGGCAAAGTGTTGGGATACGGCCAGCAGCCGGCCTGGACCTTTACCCCGACCGGCGCGGGCGGCTATCGCCTGCAGCCCGGCGCTGCGGCCGGTTTGACGCCGGAACAACGCCACGCCCAGGCGAAGCAACTGCTGGCGGAGGCCGGTTTCAACGCCGAGCATCCGCTGCGCTTTACCGTGTTGTACAGCAATGACGCCACCATCAAGAAGATCGTCATCGCCGCCGCCGCCATGTGGAAAAAGAACCTTGGCGCAGAGGCCACCTTGCAAAGCCAGGAGCGCAAAGTCACGCTGGACAATATCAACCGCGGGCAGTACAGCGTGGCCTTTACCCGCTGGCTGGCGGATTACGACGATCCTTCTACCTTCCTGAACGTGTTCCGTTCCGACAGCAGCGAGAACAGCCCCAAATACCGCAACCCGGCGTACGATCGCATTTTGCACCAGGCGACGGCGGCGCCGACATCGCAGCAGGTGCAGCAATATTTCCAGCAGGCCGAGGCGGTGCTGGCCGTCGATACGCCGGTAGCGCCGGTATACTACGAAGCCAACGCCACGCTCATCAAACCTTACGTGAAGGGGATCGACTTTACTCGTCAGGGCGCCTTATACGATAAAAACGTCTACATTCTCGAACACTGAAAAATAAAAGACGGCTGATTTATATCAGCCGTTTTTATAAATGTCCGTTTAATAACATTATCCTAAATACTCCATAAACGACGGGCAATCTTTTCTTCCCGCCGGATAAAACAACGCCTATACTGCGCCGGTAGTTTATATGCAGTATCTCGTTTGGCGAGGCTCCTATACAAACACAGGTTACTGATCTGACGACATCGAGAGATGCCCAAGGTTAAGACAGGCTTTATCGGATTAAGGTTCAGCCCAAAGTAACTTCCGAGCAACAGCTCGGATACGTTGTATAGTGCTAAAACCTGGACGCGGAGATAGGCAGTCTGCACTCCCTCTGTGGTTACGCCCCTATGCGATTCGCTGTTGAAGTTCACAACAGAAATAGGGACTGACAAAATGATCAAGTCACATCAATACTCTTCTTCTCCGGCGCTGAACGCGACTGAAACTCTCGATGAAACTTCGGTCGCCGGTTATATGAACGCCGATTTTATTACCGTTCCCGCGACGATGACGGTCAATCATGCCCGGGAATATTTACTTTCACAGCTCAAAACGGACGAAATTCCTACCCGGGTCTTTATTACCGCGGACGATTATCATCTGCGCGGCACACTGTCGGTGAAAAAACTGTTGCAGTGCGAAGAACAGGATAAAGCCGTCGGCGTGATGATGGATTACAGCTATTTCCAGGTTTCACCCGACGATGACCGCAACGACGTGGCGCATCTGCTGGGCAAAGGGGGGCTGGACGTGGTGCCGGTGGTGGCCAACAACACGCTGGTCGGCGTACTGGGCGAGCGCGAGATCGCTCGGCTGGTCGAAGATGAAAACACCGAAGACGCGCAGCGTCAGGGCGCGAGCCTGCCGCTGGACAAGCCTTATCTGGAGACCAGCCCGTGGGCGCTGTGGCGCAAACGTTCGGTGTGGCTGCTGATGCTGTTCGTCGCCGAAGCTTACACCGGCAACGTGCTGAAAGCGTTTGAAGATCAGCTCGAAGCGGCGATTGCGCTGGCGTTCTTCATCCCGTTGCTGATCGGCACCGGCGGCAACAGCGGCACCCAGATCACCTCGACGCTGGTGCGCGCCATGGCGCTGGGCGAGGTCAGCCTGCGCAATCTGGGCGCGGTGATCCGCAAGGAGGTCACGACCTCGCTGCTGATCGCCGTCACCATTGGCCTGGCGGCCTGGGTGCGCGCCTGGATCATGGGCGTCGGCATGGAGGTGACGCTGGTCGTTAGCCTGTCGCTGGTGGCGATCACCGTGTGGAGCGCCATTGTTTCATCGATCATTCCGATGCTGCTGAAACGGCTCGGCATCGATCCTGCCGTGGTGTCGGCGCCGTTTATCGCCACCTTTATCGATGGCACCGGCCTGATTATTTATTTCAAAATCGCCCAGCACGTTTTGGGTATTTAAACCGCTCCGCCCGTAAAGGGCGGGAATGTGACAAACCTGAGGAGGACGTTAAAAACCATGGACGCCGACCAACCCCGATATTTAACGCAAGGGGCTTTTATCGATAACATTTAACCTGAGGACAAAATAATGGGAAACATGACTATTTTTATGGGATTCCTGGCAATGATCAGCTCGCTGGGCCTGTTGGCGGCCTATATGAGCACCAAATGGGATGATTGATGAACGCTAAAGATCCGCCTAGATGCATCCTCCCCGCGATCGCTATTTATTACGGGGAGGATTTAGCGGCGCGCTGAACGCGCAGCCTAAAACGGGAGTTGATAATAATGACGATTCTTATTCTGGGATTGCTCTACGCCATTTTAATGATCTCGGTGGGCGTTAATGAGATTTATTTTTATTCCACCGGAAAATCCAATTTTCTTACTAGCCTCATGCTGACATTCTCTGGCAGTATGCTGCTGATCGCCTTTGTCTGGCAATTATCCTCTAAAGTAAAAAAATAAATCACCGTCCGAATGTGAGCAGCATCATGCAAAATGAAAAGCAGGCCGTAGCCAGAAACTCGATGATCGCCAGCGGGTTGCTGGCTACGGGCAAATTCGTCGCCGGCATTTTCACCGGCAGTATTGGCCTGATATCCGAAGGGATCCA
>NZ_JVEL01000322.1:0-3617 GCF_001076875.1 Serratia sp. 506_PEND | reverse complement strand
CCAGATCCGCAGCATAGGTCGTAGAATCGTGCATCCGGCTCGGGAGCTGCTTCCAGAAGATGATCGACGATTTGAGCCGCCACGCGTTGCTTGCCGCCCTGATATGCGCAGGGTACGCGCATTCGGCAACTCATAAAAATTTCCTGCGGATCAGGATCCGTGCATAAACGCGCCGGCCATTGATGATACCGACACCTCCTCTGTCTTCAGAATGCTGACGATAGCCTACCTCTGTAAGTATCTTGGGGGATACGTTGGAGCGTGCATTGCCGTTGGCAAGCATAATGATCTCGAACTGATCCGGACTGTATTTGTCGAGAAACGTGATCGGTACTCCCATAATCCCGTCGTAGTCTACCGGAATGTTTTGGGTGCGCCCAACGTCGATAGCTTCGTAGTTTTCGTAACGTGGATATTCGTCCGGAGTATAGCGGCAAGTTAATTCTAAAGGCTCATGCCGTTTGCTGGTGTCCAGGTTGGTGAACCAGCGTACGCCCTTTACCCGGATGAAACGTCGCCCTTCCTCGTCCGTACCGCAACCCGCGGCATTTAACGGGTAGCTATCGGGTACATGAAATTTGCGATCCCCGGAGCGGATAGATTCTCCGTACCAGACTTTATTGTCACAGAAAAGGGGGAAGACCTCCTTGTATGTTGTAGCATTCATATTCCCAAGGATAATAAAATCCTTTTCGTGACGCGCTAGGAGGCTAATGTACTCGCGAAAGAGACTGAAGGGGGGATTGGTGGCGATTATGTCGGCTTCCTTAAGCAAAGCTTCACACTCACCTGAGCGAAAATCACCGTCACCAGCGAGATGCTCGAGAGAGTTGCCTGGCATGGCAAACAATGGCTCTAAATCCAGAGAACCATCAGGCCTCTCCAGAGGCTCGTCAGGCACCTCTGTGACTACTGCCTTATAGGCACCAGTCACTCCCTCTAATGGATATTCTTGTCCCGCGATTGGGGAGCCGTCGTAGCAGGTAGAAGTAAGCCCCGCCAGTCCGAGCTTGTCGAAATTAAGCACAAAAAATCGGAAGAAAGCCGACTCAAAAGGATCGTCACAGTTACAAAGTATGGTTTTTCCCTTTAGTTGCTCCCGATGCTTCACCATTTCCCTTTGCACATCTTCATACTGCGTATAGAACTCATCTTTTTTGACGATGAAGGCATGATTGAGTGTGGCATTTCTGGGTTTTGGGTGTAGTTTTGGACGTTCTAACGTGATATCAAATGGCATAGTGCCCTCGCGAACCACCGCTTTGAGAAATGTATTAATTGCGGCGGACATGCCGATGCCAATTTCGGCAAACACTTCACTGGCGCGTCGCTTGACATCCAAGTCGATGCGTATTGTCGTAGTGGGTTTTGTCGACATATTTGTAACCTCTTGGTGAAATACAATGTAGCACGTTTTATTTTTAAGTAAAACGTAGCTCGTTGTGATAATTGCGGTTTTACTCTTTATTTCCACGATTAAGTAATGGGGCGTAGTCAAACGCAACAGACGAAGGGATTTCGTTCATTTATCTATTGGTCTTGATCGGCCACAGATAACTATTCGCAGTGATTGCTTGCCCGGATGCGCTGTTGTTGGGTAAGGCACGGAACGACGGTGCTTTGCCGGTCACGTACTTTGGTGAAGAGTTTTAGGTAGGCGAGATGGTGCACGCCGTCGGTTGCGTTTATCAAAAAAACGCCTCAGGGATGGCGTATTGAGAAAGAGCTGAACGTCACTGGCTTTGAAAATGGTCAGTATATCCCCGCTATTATGGTGTTTATTCACTGGAGCTTTTTATGAAAAAAATAGCATTGTCCTCAATGCTCCCCCTGCTGTTTTTGCTCAGTTCAACGACATTTGCTTCCGATATGTCACCAGATAACGGGGTTCCCGCAGAAAAATCCGTGAAGCAAGGCGAATCATTTCAGATAATCCTGCCCGCCAGTCCGACTACGGGGTATCAGTGGATGATCCGCTCCGTTCCGCCTCAGGTAGCACTGGTGAGCATGGAATACACCACTTCCAGTGACTGCGCAAAGGGAATGTCGGGGTGTGGAGGAGATACCGTACTCAGCCTGACAGGTATCACGCCAGGAAAGGGGAAGCTGGTTCTTCAGTATGCCCGTCTGTGGGCGCCTCAGCGCGATGACCGGCATTCTGACGTGTTGATTACTGTCATCCCGACAACAGGTGGGGCTGCTGATACATTCTGCCAGCCTGACGATATTCGGGCGCATCTTGATGACAGGGATGGGGAATTTACCGGTATGTCGCAAAGCGGTACCCTGCTGGTGTTACGCAACACAGGACACATTGCCTGCACGCTGGAACCGTTGCCGGCACTGAGGTTTGAGGATGCGAAACAGCAGCCTCTGACCGTGGAACGACGCATTCCCCACGGGATGCATCCGGGGCCGGTTCTGCGGTCGGTTGTGGTCGCGCCAGGGCAACAGGTTGCCAGCCAGCTACGTTGGGTAGCCAGCGATGCGTTTGATGCCGGCAACTGCGTTACACCGGCGTTTGTTTCGCTGGAGTTGAAAGGCGGAACGTTGCGCATCCCATTTGACCATATGATGTGTGCCGCTGCTGGCGATACTGCGTATTTTGACCAAGGGCCGCTGGGCATGATGAAATAGCCTTTTCACCCTGACGGAGGAAGACCGGTTGACCACTCTCGCCTGGCAAAAACGCCCGACCGAAGATCTCGCTCACCTTGCCTGGTGCATTCTGGCTGCTGTTGGCCTTGCCAGACAGGAAGGGAAAGCGCTTTCTGCTTTGCAGACGCATATGTTCATCATGCAGTGGTTGCTGACAGCGCAGAAGCATAAGCTGTTTTCCCGAACGTTAGCACAGGACATCATCTGGCTGCAGGAGCAGGGAAAGCGCTACGGGCTGTCAGCGCGGCTTTACAGCAAAGTGGAGTATATCTGGTTCGCCAGTTCAGGCGAACTTACGCAGCAGAGTACGCTGTTTCGTTTTACGTACATGATTGACACGCTTCGGACAATGGGCTGGATAGACTGGCTGATGTCGGCAATGGAATGGGAAGACAAAGTTAAATTAGCGGGTGATGTCTGTGCGATCTACACCCCGAAAGACGAGCTACATCGGGTGTTCACTGACAAAGGCGAACTCATCAGGTCGATGGAGTTGCGGCTTACTGGCGATATTAGCGGCATTCCTGCCTTGCTGGCACAATGTCATCTGACCGCTGAACGTCTGGAGGATGATGAGGGGTATGCTGTGTTTCGGTTGTTACCTGAACCTTTCCGCGAGTATCCGCAGACTCAGGCTTAACGACGCTACTGAAGAAAAAAACGTAATAATAAAAGGACGCCCGGCCATGAAGGCTGAGCGTCCTGTTTTTTACCTTGATAATGTAATGATATAACATCGGTTATTGGTTATTCAGGTAAAGAACCTGCGAGATTCTTTGCTGAAACACTGCTGGTAGGTTGCTCTGTTACCACAGGTGGTGGCTTTGTGGCGACTACCGCTACGGGCTGACGCGATCCCGGCTGAATATTCAGAAAGGATGCCAGCATGGTGCGCAGAGTTTCCGGGCTGGTGTTGTCAGCCAGTAACGCGGCCAGTACCGATGGCAACCGGTTGTCTA
>NZ_JVEL01000321.1:0-13688 GCF_001076875.1 Serratia sp. 506_PEND | reverse complement strand
AAAAACCGGTGCCTTACCGCTTGGCGATACCCCATCAACATACTGCGCCGACGATGAAGAGAAATGGTGCGGGAGGCGAGACTTGAACTCGCACACCTTGCGGCGCCAGAACCTAAATCTGGTGCGTCTACCAATTTCGCCACTCCCGCAAATGCAAAAAAGAGATGGTGGCTACGACGGGATTCGAACCTGTGACCCCATCATTATGAGTGATGTGCTCTAACCAGCTGAGCTACGTAGCCCTCTTTTTTTGCTTTGCCTTCATCGGCGTTGCGGGGCGCATTATGCGTATATGACCGATTTGCGTCAACAAGTTTTTTCCCGAAAAAGCGCCCGGAAGCGCCGTTTGTCTGGGTTGTGAACATTATGGCGATAAAATCGGCAATTCAGGCAGTTGGCGGAGGAAAAAGGCAACAAAAAGGCGGGCCAAAAGGCCCGCCCCAAGGGAAAACGCCGCGCGATTATTTATAGGCGGCCTGATGCACGCCGACGGCGCGGCCGGAAGGATCGTCCATCTTCTTGAACGATTCGTCCCATTCGATGGCCTTGGCGGACGAGCAGGCGACGGACGGGCCGCCCGGCACGCATTCGGCGGCGCTCGGCAGCGGGAACAGCTCCTCGAAGATTTCGCGGTACAGGTAGCCTTCTTTAGAGGTCGGCGTGTTGTACGGGAAGCGGAAACGCGCAGTTTCGAGCTGTTGATCGCTGATTTGCTGCGCAGCGACCTCTTTTAGCGTGTCGATCCAACTGTAGCCAACGCCGTCGGAGAACTGCTCTTTCTGGCGCCAGGCCACGCTGGCCGGCAAATAGGACTCGAAACATTCGCGAACGATGTGTTTTTCCATTTTGCCGTTGCCGCACATTTTATCTTTCGGATTGATGCGCATCGCCACGTCGAGGAATTTCTTGTCCAGGAACGGCACGCGGGCTTCGACGCCCCAGGCGGACATCGCCTTGTTGGCGCGCGCGCAGTCGAACATGTGCAGCGCCAGCAGTTTACGCACGGTCTCTTCGTGGAATTCGCGGGCGTCCGGCGCCTTATGGAAGTACAGGTAGCCGCCGAACACTTCGTCCGCGCCTTCGCCGGAAAGCACCATCTTGATGCCCATCGCCTTGATTTTGCGCGACATCAGGTACATCGGCGTCGAGGCGCGAATGGTGGTGACGTCGTAGGTTTCGATGTGATAAATCACGTCGCGGATGGCGTCCAGGCCTTCCTGCACGGTGAAGTGGATTTCATGGTGCACGGTGCCCAGATGGTTGGCCACCTCTTGCGCGGCGCGCAGATCCGGCGAGCCTTCCAGGCCGACGGCGAAGGAGTGCAGCTGCGGCCACCAGGCCTCGCTGCGTTCCTGATCTTCCACGCGGCGCGCGGCGTATTTCTTGGTGATCGCCGAGATGACCGAGGAATCCAGCCCGCCCGACAGCAGCACGCCGTAGGGCACGTCGGACATCAGGTGGCTTTTAACCGACTCTTCCAGCGCGGTGCGCAGGGCGGCGGCGTCGGTCACGTTGTCCTTGACGCTGTCGTAATCGAACCAGTCGCGGCGATAATATTCACGGATCTCACCGTCCTGGCTCCACAGATAGCTGCCGGCCGGGAATTCCTTGATGGTGCGGCACACCGGCACCAGCGCTTTCATTTCCGAGGCGACGTACAGGTTGCCGTGCTCGTCGTGGCCCATGTACAGCGGAATGATGCCCAGGTGATCGCGGCCGATCAGGTAGGCGTCTTTTTCGGTGTCATACAGGGCGAAGGCGAACATGCCTTGCAGATCGTCGAGGAAGTCCGGGCCTTTCTCCTGGTACAGCGCCAGGATCACTTCACAGTCGGAACCGGTCTGGAACGCATAGCGGTCGCTCAGCTGTTGGCGCAGCGTCTGATGGTTGTAAATTTCGCCGTTGACCGCCAGAACGTGGGTGTGCGCAGCGTTGTACAGCGGTTGAGCGCCGTTGTTGACGTCGACGATCGACAGGCGTTCGTGAGCCAGAATGGCTTTGTCGCTGGCGTAAACGCCGGACCAATCCGGGCCGCGGTGGCGCATCAGACGTGACAGCTCCAGCGCTTTCTTACGCAGTTCAACGGGATCGGACTTCAGATCGAGCACACCGAAAATAGAACACATACAACTCTCCTAACGGGCTTTTATGACTGTGATGTTGTTTTTTACTGTTATGGGCAGCATTGCCGATTTATCAGCGATAACCCGGTTTTGCTGCGCTGTGGTTATGAAAATGCGCCAAAAGCTGCGGGAGATGCAAGCGTTTTAGCCATGCGTTGAGAAATAGTTGTTTGCTTAGGTGCGGTTTTTAACGGATGTTCAGTTATCGGCGTGAAAAATTATCGATTATGCAATTTTTAGCGTGATGGCGGGATTGCCGGCCAGTTTGACCGGCAATCGATTAGCGATTAGGCGATGAGCTGCCACAGGGTGAAGGCGGCGTCCGGCGTCCAGCCGGCGTTGGAGGTGTGCGCCTGGATACAGGTGTATTTCTTGCCTTTATAGCTCACCACGTCGCCAGCCTTGTAGCTGTGGTTGTTCTGCCACTCGGGCGCACCCGGATCGGGCGGCGTGCCGTCGTTGGCGGTTTTGACCGCCAGCGCGCTGCTCGGCAGCGAGGTATTGCCCTGGCTGTCGGTTGCGGTAACGAAGTAGCTGTACTGGGTGACCGGGGTCAGGCCGCTGTCGGTCAGCGACAGGTCGGCGGTCTGGCCGATCGGGTTGCCGTTGCGGTAGACGGTGTAGCTGGCGATCGGTAACGCGCCGGTGGCGGCGGCCCAGCTCAGTTTCAGCGAGGTGGCGCCCAGCTCGGCGACCGTCAGCGCCGTCGGCGCATTAGGCTTTCCCGGCGGCGGGGTGACGCCGCCCTGAATCAGCGGCGCATAGCGGGTTTTGAATTCCCAGTTGTAGGCCACGCCGGCTTTGCTCTTGCCGTTGTCCCAGTTGATCGACCAGGTCATCAGGCCCTTGATCGACAGGTTTTTGGCGTCAAGACGCGCGAAGGCGTTATACACCGCCTGTTTGTCGATCACGTAGCCGGTGGCGGCGGCATCGTTGTTGCTCGGCAGGCCGATAACGAATTTCGCCGCCGGGATTTTCGCATAGCCGCGGGTGCCGGTGACCAGGCTTTCCGTCAGATAGTAGAGGAAGTCCTCTTTCATGGCGTCGTTATTCTGCGTGATCCAGGCGTTGAGCTCATCCACCCAAATACCGTCGCCGCCCTGGTTGTAATATTGCGGCGCAATAAAGTCGTAATAGCCTTCAAGGGCGTTGATATAATCCAGATAGGTGCCGTTGGTGCGCAAATACGGGAATTCCGGCGCCATGCTGATAATAAAGTTTTTCCCCTGCGCGGCGTAATGGTCTTTTACTTTTTTCAATGCCGCAGGCAAGACGGTTTTATTATTGGCGGCGCCGATCGCCGCCTGTTCCAGATCGATATCCAGGCCGTCGAAGCCATAGACTTCCACCAGGCGAATAATCTCGTCTTTCAGTTTGTCTTCGTCGCCGGTCTTCAGCTCGATATGCGCGTCTGCGCCGCCGAGGGAGATCAGCACCGCGCGGCCCTGGCTGTTCAGCACGCCCACCTGGCGGCGAAACTCGGCGTCGGACAGGTTGTAAGGTTTGAAGGTCGGGATGCCCTGGCCTTTCATAAAGGCGACGGCCACTACGTTGTACTCGGCGGGGATGTCGGTCAGATTCATATTGGCGAACTGGCCTTGTTGATAACCGTCACTGGCGCCGGCGGCCCAGTTGTGCCAGAAACCCATCAGGATCTTTTTATTGGCGATAGACGGCATAATGGCCGCGTCATCGGCGGCGACGGCATTAATAATGTTATTTGTGCTCATGGTGGCCTCATTCATTAGGGGGGAGAGTTTTTCGCTCGCCGGCAATATCAGCTATTGGCGGGGCGTAAACTTATAATGAGGATTTTTAGCGCAGGCAGGCTGAAACCTTTTGCGGCCATGAACGAATTAAATTCAAACTGCGGCCAGGAAGAGGGAAATAATGGCGGCCGGGCAGCCGCCATCGATGGATCAGAAGATGGTGATATCGGCGACGGAAGGGTAGACGTAGCTCGGGCGGAACGGCATGGTTTCGATGTCGCTCAGCGTGGAGACGCCGGACAGCACCAGCACGGTTTCCAGGCCGGCCTGGAAGCCCGCCAGAATGTCGGTGCGCAGGTTATCGCCGACGATCACCGTCTCTTCCGAGTGCGCCTGCATTTTGTTCAGTGCGGCGCGAATGATCCACGGGCTGGGCTTGCCGACATAAAACGGCTTGCGGCCGGTGATCTTCTCGATGGGCGCGCACAGGGCGCCGCAGGCCGGCGAGAAGCCGTGGCCGTGGCTATCCGGATTGGTCGCGATAAAGCGCGCGCCGTTGCTCACGAAGTAGGCGGCTTTGTGCATCATGTCCCAGTTGTAAGAGCGGGTTTCACCGACGATCACAAAATCCGGGTTGATGTCGGTGATGGTGAAACCGGCTTTGTACAGCTCATGGATCAGCGCGCCTTCGCCGACCACATAGGCTTTTTTGCCTTCCTGACGGCGCAGGAAGTCGGCGGTGGCCATCGCCGAGGTATAGAACGCGCTCTCCGGCACTTCCAGCCCGGCGGCGGCGAAGCGGTTCGCCAGATCCTGTGCGGTCTGTGACGGGTAGTTGGTCAGCACCACCAGCGGCATGCCTTGTTCCTGGATGCGCGCCAGGAACAGATCGGCGCCGGGCACCGGCGTATTGTCATGCAGCAGCACGCCGTCGATATCGCATATAACGTTTTTGATTTTCATTTGTCGCTGTTTCTCATGATTACGGCAGGCAAGAAGTGACGATAACACACCTGCCAGAAGCGGCGGATCAGCTTTCCAGCAATCGCTGCAAGAGCACGCCGTTGAGCATCGCGCGTTTGGCCAGGGCGAAAGCGCCGATAGCCGAGCGATGATTGAGTTCGGAGGTCACCACCGGCAGATTTTTGCGGAAGTCCTTCAGCACCTGGGTATTGATGCAGCTTTGGATCGCCGGCAGCAGCACCTTGTCCGCTTCGGTGATCTCACCGGCGATCACCACTTTCTGCGGATTGAACAGGTTGATGGCGATGGCCACCGCCTTGCCCAGATAGCGGCCGACGTGTTCGATCACTTCGCTGGCCAGCAGATCGCCGCGGTTGGCGGCCTTGCAGATGGCGTTGATGCCGCAGTCTTCCAGCGTCAGTTTGCTTGGATAGCCCTGGCTCAGCAGTTGGCGCACGCGCTGTTCGATCGCGGCGTTGGCGGCCACCGTTTCCAGGCAGCCGAAGTTGCCGCAGTGGCAGCGTTCGCCGAGCGGATCGATCTGGATATGGCCGATCTCGCCGACGTTGCCGTTGTTGCCGAGAAAAATCTGCCCGTTGACGATGATGCCGGCGCCGGTGCCGCGGTGCAGGCGCACCAGAATCGAGTCTTCGCAGTCGCGGGTGGCGCCGAAGTAGTGCTCCGCCAGCGCCAGGCTGCGGATATCGTGGCCGACGAAGCTGGTGACGTTAAAGCGCTGCTGCAGGTTGTCCACCAGCGCCCAGTTGCTGACGCTGATGTGCGGCATGTAGCGCACCACGCCCAGCGCCGGATCCACCAGGCCGGGCAGGATCACCGCGATGGCGATCAGCTCGCGCAGGCGGCGCTGGTTCGCTTCGATGAATTGGGCGATGGCGGCGAACAGCGCATTCTCCAGCGTTTCCTGGGTGCGTTCCGGCAGCGGATAGTGTTCTTCACTGAGCGATTTACCGCTCATGTCATACAGCGTGATGGTGGCGTCGTGGCGGCCGAGGCGCACCGCGACGGTATGGAAATGACGGGTTTCCGACACGATGGAGATCGCGCGGCGGCCGCCGGTGGAGGCTTGCTGATCGACTTCTTTGATCAACCCGCGCTCCAGCAGCTGGCGAGTAATCTTAGTGACGCTGGCGGGGGCGAGCTGGCTGAGTTCGGCGATTTGAATGCGCGAGATCGGGCCCTGTTGGTCGATCAGGCGATAAACTGCCGCGCCGTTAAGTTGTTTGACTAAGTCAACGTTCCCTATTTGTGCTTGTCCGCCAGTGCTCATCAATAATGTTACTCGCTGTTCATTGAATTAAACCTCGTTACCGTTAACGAGCGTTTTGGTGATCTTGAAATCACGGGTGAAGGCGGTCAGGTTAGCCACCTTGCCGGCTTCGAGGGTACCCAGACGGTGATCGACGCCGATGGCGCGCGCCGGGTACAGCGTCGCCATGCGCAGCGCTTCGTCCAGCGCGATGCCGATATGCTCGACGCTGTTTTGCACCGCTTCGATCATGGTCAGCGCGGAACCGCTCAGGGTGCCGTTCTCATCCACGCACAGCCCATCCCGATAGTATATTGTTTTACCGGCGAAAATAAATTGGTCAATATCTGCACCCGCCGGTGCGGTCGCGTCGGTGACCAAGACCAATTTATCACCTTTCAGGCGTTTGGCGTTACGGATACTCGCCCAGGCTACGTGATGGCCGTCGGCGATGATGCCGGTATAGACCTCCGGCGTATCGAAGATAGCCCCCATCAGCCCCGGTTCGCGGCCGGTGATATACGGCATGGCGTTGTACAGGTGGGTGGCGAAGCTGATGCCGGCGGCGAAGCCGGTGCGCGCCTGATCGTAGGTGGCGTTCGAGTGGCCGGCGGAGACCACGATGCCGGCCTCGGTCAGCTGCTTGATAAAGTGCGGCTCAACCATTTCCGGCGCCAGCGTCACCTTGGTGATCACGTCGGCGTTGGCGCACAGGTAATCGATCATGTCCTGGGTCGGCTTGCGAATGAACGCCGGGTTGTGGGTGCCTTTTTTCACCGGGCTGAGGTACGGCCCTTCCAGGTGCAGGCCCAACGCCTGGTTTTGGTGCTTTTTCAGATAAGCGCGCATCACGTTGACGCTGTGCTTCATGAATTCGTCGCTGCTGGTGATCAGCGTCGGCAGATAGCTGGTGCAGCCGGATTTCTCGTTGGCGCGCTGCATGATCTCCAGCGTTTCTTCCGAGATGGCTTCCAGCGAATCGTTGAACTGGACGCCGCCGCAGCCGTTCAGCTGCACGTCGATAAGCCCGGGGGCCAGGATGGCGCCACCCAGGTCGCGCGTTTCGATGCCGGCGGGCAATTCAGCCGCCGGGCAGACTTTCTCAATCAGCCCATCAGCGATAATGACTGCATGGTCATCAAGTACGTCGTGGCCGGTATAGATTCGGCCGTGGGTTAAAGCGAACATCGTAGCCCCCTGCAAAGATTAAAGACTTTTCACGCTTTCCGCTTCTAACTCGCGGAAATATTTGACGGTTTTGACTTTCAGTTCCATGGTGGCCGGTTCGTCGCACACCACCACCGCTTTGGCGTGCAGCTGCAGGCAGCTGATGGTCCACATGTGGTTGATGTTGCCTTCCACAGCGGCTTCCAGCGCCTGCGCCTTGGCGTGGCCGGTCACCAGGATCATCACCTCTTCCGCGTCCAGCAGCGTACCCACGCCGACGGTCAGCGCATATTTCGGCACCAGGCTGACGTCGCCGCCGAAGAAGCGCGAGTTGGCGATGCGGGTGTCTTCGGTCAGCGTTTTGATGCGGGTGCGCGAAGCCAGGGACGAAGCCGGCTCGTTGAACGCGATATGGCCGTCGATACCCACGCCGCCCATGAACAGGTTAATTTTGCCGTAAGACTTGATCTTCTCTTCGTACTGGCGGCACTCGGCGTCGACATCCGCGGCGTTGCCGTTCAGCAGATTGATATTTTCACGAGGAATATCAACGTGATCAAAGAAGTTGCGGTACATGAAGGTGTGGTAGCTTTCCGGGTGTTCCTGCGGCAGGCCAACGTACTCGTCCATGTTGAAAGTCACAACATGCTTAAAGCTTACTTCACCTGCTTTGTGCATCGCAATCAGATGTTTGTAGGCTTCCAGCGGCGTGCCGCCGGTAGGCAGGCCGAGTACAAACGGGCGCTCTGCGGTTGGCTTGAATGCGTTGATGCGTTGAACGATATGACGCGCGGCCCATTTGCCGACTTGTGCGGTATCTTTCAGTGGGATAAGTCTCATCTAACACCTCTTGGGATAAGTAAACTAAAGCTATACTGTACGGGCCTGCGGGAGTCCTAAGCGTAACCCAGCTTTATGATTCTCGCGTGAATCGTCCGTTCGGTTGATTTTTTGAATGATAAAATAAGTTTTGTGTGATGGCCAGCAATCTGGGAGGTGAAGACTACTTTTTGGTGATATTTATCACAAAAAGGGAGGTTTTAATTTGCGATACAAAATAATTTTTTTACACTCGGCATGAGTGATACGTGCCAAGCGCTGTTTCTAAAAAGGTAGTGAGAGCTCCAAATAAACTACTAATAGGGTCCGTCCGCGGACAACATAGGGGGAAAAGGTGAACATTCTTAGTTATTTGCAAAAGGTGGGACGGGCGCTGATGGTGCCGGTCGCCACGCTGCCCGCCGCCGCCATCTTGATGGGCGTCGGGTACTGGATTGACCCTGTTGGTTGGGGCGGCGACAACGCTTTCGCTGCCTTATTGATTAAGTCTGGCTCTGCGATTATCGATCATATGGCGGTGTTGTTCGCCGTTGGTGTCGCCTACGGCATGTCCAAAGATAAGGACGGATCTGCCGCACTGACCGGCTTCGTCGGTTTCCTGGTGCTGACTACCCTCTGTTCACCGGCCGCCGTGTCGATGATTCAGAAGATCCCGCTCGATCAGGTGCCTGCCGCGTTCGGCAAGATTGAGAACCAGTTCGTTGGTATTCTGGTGGGTATCATCTCAGCCGAAGTGTACAACCGCTTCAGCGGCGTCGAGCTGCCTAAGGCGCTGTCGTTCTTCAGCGGCCGCCGTTTAGTGCCGATCCTCATTTCCTTCCTGATGATCCTGGTCGCTTACATCCTGATGTTCGTCTGGCCGGTCGTGTTCGGCGCTCTGGTGAGCTTCGGCGAACACATCCAAAAATTGGGCTCCGTCGGCGCGGGCATCTACGCCTTCTTCAACCGCCTGCTGATCCCGGTCGGCTTGCACCACGCGCTGAACTCGGTGTTCTGGTTCGACGTGGCCGGCATCAACGATATCCCTAACTTCCTCGGCGGCCAGCAGTCGATTGACGCGGGTAAAGCGGTTGTTGGCATCACCGGCCGTTATCAGGCGGGCTTCTTCCCGATCATGATGTTCGGTCTGCCGGGCGCGGCGCTGGCCATCTATCACTGCGCGCGTCCTGAGAATAAGGCGAAGGTGCTGGGGATCATGATGGCAGGGGCATTCGCTGCCTTCTTTACCGGCATCACCGAACCGCTGGAGTTCTCCTTCATGTTCGTGGCGCCGGTGCTGTACGTGATCCACGCCGTACTGACCGGTATCTCGGTGTTCATCGCCGCTAACATGCATTGGATTTCAGGCTTCGGTTTCAGCGCCGGCCTGGTGGATATGATGCTGTGGGTGCGTAACCCGCTGGCGACCCACTGGTACATGCTGATCCCGCAGGGTCTGGTGTTCTTCGTTATCTACTATGTGGTGTTCCGCTTCACCATCAACAAGTTCAACCTGATGACCCCGGGCCGCGAGCTGGCGGTTGCCGGTGACGAAACCGACGGTTATGACGTCAACGTCAACAGCAGCGCCGGTAAAGACGAGAATGAAACCACCACGCTGGCCCGTCGCTACGTCGGCGCGATCGGCGGCTCCGACAACCTGACCGGCATCGACGCCTGCATCACCCGACTGCGTTTGAACGTGAAGGACTCTGCGCTGGTGAACGACGCATTGGCGAAGCGCCTCGGCGCGTCGGGCGTTATCCGTCTGAACAAGCAGAGCGTGCAAGTGATCGTCGGCACCCGTGCCGAGCTGATTGCCAGCGCAATGCGCAACGTAATTGCGGCCGGCCCGGTGGCGGCTGCGGCGGCTCCGGCGGCGGCTCCTGCTGCGGAAGCCAAACCGCAGGCGGTGCCGAACGCACCGAAAGCCGCGTTTGAAACGCTGGTAGCGCCGGTAACCGGTGAAGTGGTGGCGCTCGATCAGGTGCCGGACGAAGCCTTCGCCAGCAAGGCGGTAGGCGACGGCCTGGCGATTCGCCCGACCGACAACATCGTCGTGTCGCCGGCTGACGGCACCGTGGTGAAAATCTTCAATACCAACCACGCCTTCTGCCTGGAAACCGACAAGGGCGCCGAGATCGTAGTGCACATGGGGATCGACACCGTCGCGCTGGAAGGCCAGGGCTTCAAACGCCTGGTGGAAGAGGGCGCGGAAGTGAAAGCCGGTCAACCGATTCTGGAACTGGATTTGGATTACCTGAACGCCAATGCGCGTTCGATGATCAGCCCGGTGGTGGTCAGCAATTCTGACGACTATGCCGGCCTGGCGGCGCTGGCCAGCGGCTCAGTGGTCGCCGGTCAGACCAAGCTGTACGAGATCCAAAAGTAAGGCCGTTTTTACCTGAGTAGTACCCGGGGCCGGTCACGCATCATGGCGGAGTTTGCCCCGACTTGGCGGGAAGAGAGCGATCTCTTCCCGCTTTTTTTATCCCGTTTCGCGCCACGGCGGCGCGCTGCGCGCCGAGGGTGCAATATGCCGCATTTTTCGTGAAACAAACGGTTGTTTCCAGACGTGGCTTGTTGGATCATAGGCGGTTATGTGTAGCGCTTTGCATTGAGGAACAGTGAAATGAGTGAGGCTGAAGCCCGCCCAACCAATTTTATCCGTCAGATCGTCGATGAAGATCTGGCGTCGGGGAAACACACGTCGGTACATACCCGTTTCCCGCCGGAGCCTAACGGCTATCTGCATATCGGCCACGCCAAGTCCATCTGCCTGAACTTCGGCATCGCCAAGGACTATCAGGGCCAGTGCAACCTGCGTTTCGATGACACCAACCCGGTGAAAGAAGACATCGAGTTCGTGGAGTCAATCAAGCACGACGTGGAGTGGCTGGGCTTTGAGTGGAGCGGCAACGTTCATTACTCCTCAGACTATTTCGATCAGCTGCACCAGTATGCGGTTGAGCTGATCACCAAGGGGCTGGCCTACGTCGATGAGCTGTCGCCGGAGCAGATCCGTGAATATCGCGGCACCCTGACCGCGCCGGGCAAAGACAGCCCGTACCGCGACCGCAGCGTGGAAGAGAACCTGGCGCTGTTCGAGAAGATGCGCAACGGCGAGTTCGCCGAAGGTGCCGCCTGCCTGCGCGCCAAGATCGATATGGCTTCGCCGTTTATCGTGATGCGCGATCCGGTGCTGTACCGCATCAAGTTCGCCGAACACCACCAGACCGGCAACAAATGGTGCATTTACCCGATGTACGATTTCACCCACTGCATTTCCGATGCGCTGGAAGGGATCACCCATTCGCTGTGTACTCTGGAATTCCAGGATAACCGCCGTCTGTATGACTGGGTGCTGGATAACATCACCATTCCTTGCCACCCGCGGCAGTACGAGTTTTCGCGTCTCAACCTCGAATACGCCATCATGTCGAAGCGCAAGCTGCACCAACTGGTGGCCGAGAAGATCGTCGAAGGTTGGGATGACCCGCGCATGCCGACCGTCTCCGGCCTGCGCCGCCGCGGTTATACCGCCGCCTCGATTCGCGAGTTTTGCCTGCGTATCGGCGTGACCAAGCAAGACAACAACGTCGAGATGGTGGCGCTGGAATCCTGCATTCGCGACGATCTTAACGAGAACGCCCCGCGCGCCATGGCGGTGCTGGATCCGGTGAAGGTCGTCATCGAGAACATGGGCGATGCGGTGGAAATGGTCACCATGCCTAACCACCCGAACAAGCCGGAAATGGGCAGCCGCGATGTGCCGTTCAGCCGCGAGATCTATATCGATCGCGCCGACTTCCGCGAAGAAGCCAACAAGCAGTACAAGCGTCTGGTGCTGGGCAAGGAAGTGCGTCTGCGCAATGCGTACGTGATCAAGGCCGAGCGCGTCGAGAAGGACGAAGCGGGCGAGATCACCACCATTTTCTGCAGCTACGATGCGGAAACGCTGAGCAAAGATCCTGCCGACGGCCGCAAGGTGAAGGGCGTGATCCACTGGGTGTCCGCGGCGCACGCGCTGCCGGCGGAAATTCGCCTGTACGATCGCCTGTTCAGCGTGCCTAACCCGGGCGCGGCGGAGGATTTCCTCTCCACCATCAACCCGGAATCGCTGGTCATCAAGCACGGCTTCGTCGAGCCGAGTCTGGCGGCCGCACAGCCGGAGAAGGCCTACCAGTTCGAGCGTGAAGGCTACTTCTGCGCCGACAACCGTTATTCGTCGGCCGAACATCTGGTGTTTAACCGCACCGTCGGCCTGCGTGACACCTGGGCGAAAATCGAAGGCTAATCTTATTCGCCTCGAAAATTAATGAATCAGCGCGGCTTTAAGCCGCGCTTTTTTTATGCCTGCGCTCGGCTCGCGATCTATTCCTCTCTCATTTTTTCCGGGATGCGTTTAATTAATGGCGACGCATTAACCCATTAGTTTTCTTATATTGGCTTTATTAGTCTTCATTTTTTCTTATATATTCGTGATGCGAATTAATTTCATTTAGAGAGCGCTCTCAATTTTTATCGTCTGACTAACGAATTTAGTCAGGCTGAAACCATTAATCGTCTCTGGTTGACCTCTTATCTTAATTTATTCTGATTTAATTGAATTTTTTATTCGACACCCTCCATGAACACCGACGTAACAAAATCTCACTGATATGTGCTGCTTGTCATACTTTGACAAATCTCCCGCATTTTTCATTTGATAATTCGCGTCGCGAAAAATAGTCTGTCTGTAGCAATTAGTGCTGTGGGAATAACATCTCGTCGGCAATATTTTTTACCCGTTCGGGTTTTTTATTGGCAGTCGTGCAGGGCAGTGGTGAACACAGGCGGCTGCAACTTTTAAGTTAAGTCAAAGAGGAATTTCACTATGGGTACGCACGGTGCTCAGCGTAAAACGCTGGCGCTCGCAGTCGCGGGCGCGCTGTTGGGAACAGGGTTTGCCATGGCGCCTGAGGCGAAAGCCGCAGGGTTTATCGATGATTCCACGCTGACCGGCGGCATCTATTACTGGCAACGTGAGCGCGACCGTAAAGATCTCAATCCGGACAGCAAGGATTACAACCAATACACCACCAACCTGTCGCACTCCACCGCCAACCTGAGCCTGGATTTCGCGTCGGGCTACGCCTGGGACATGTTCGGTCTGGATGTCGGCGCCTTTACCGCCATCGAACTGGCTGAATCCAGCGCCAGCGGTCACCCGAACGAAATTGCGTTCTCCTCGAAGAACCGTACCTACGACGAAGACTACTCCGGTGACAAAGGCGGTATCAGCCTGTACAAAGCCGCCGCCAAATTCAAATACGGCCCGGTCTGGGCGCGCGCCGGCTATATTCAGCCGAGCGGCCAAACCCTGCTGGCGCCGCACTGGAGCTTTATGCCGGGCACCTATCAGGGCGCCGAGGCCGGCGCCAAGTTCGACTACGGCGATGCCGGCGCGTTGAGCTTCTCCTACATGTGGGCCGACAAATACAAGGCGCCGTGGCATATCGAGGTGGACGACTTCCGCCAGAATGATAAGAAAACCCGCGTCTCCTATCTGCACTCGCTGGGCGCCAAGTACGATTTCAAAAACGATCTGGTGCTGGAAGCCGCTTTCGGCCAAGCCCAGGGTTACGTGAATCAGTACTT
>NZ_JVEL01000320.1:0-7007 GCF_001076875.1 Serratia sp. 506_PEND | reverse complement strand
CCTGCCGATCGGCTGCCGCCTGGGGCCACGCTGCCCTTACGCACAGAAGAAGTGTATCGAAACGCCGCGCCTGCGCCCGGTCAAAAACCACTTCTTCGCCTGCCACTTCCCGCTGAACATGGAGGAGCAATAACATGGAAACGCTGTTGGAAGTGCGCAACCTGAGCAAAACCTACCGCTATCGCACCGGGCTGTTCCGCCGCCAGCACGTCGAGGCGGTGAAATCGGTCAGCTTTACCCTGCGCGAAGGCCAGACGCTGGCGGTGATCGGCGAGAACGGCTCCGGCAAATCCACGCTGGCGAAGATGCTCTCCGGCATGGTGGAGCCGACCGCCGGCGAACTGTTGATCGACGATCATCCGCTGGAATTCGGCGACTATCGCTACCGCAGCCAGCGCATTCGCATGATTTTTCAGGATCCGAGCACCTCGCTCAACCCGCGCCAGCGCATCGGCCAGTTGCTGGATGCGCCGCTGCGGCTGAACACCGATCTTGAGCCTGCCGAGCGCGAGCAGCGTATCAACCAGACGCTGCGCCAGGTCGGCATGCTGCCGGATCACGCCTACTACTATCCGCACATGCTGGCCTCCGGGCAAAAACAGCGCGTCGCGCTGGCGCGCGCGCTAATCCTGCAACCGAAGGTGATCGTCGCCGATGAGGCGCTGGCCTCGCTGGACATGTCGATGCGCTCGCAAATCATCAACCTGATGCTGGAGCTGCAGGAAAAACACGGTATTTCCTATATCTACGTCACCCAGCACCTCGGCATGATGAAGCATATCAGCGACCAGGTGCTGGTGATGCACGAAGGGGAAATCGTCGAACGCGGCAGCACCGCGGAGGTGTTGGCGGCGCCGCTGCACGAATTGACCAAGCGCCTTATCGCCAGCCACTTCGGCGAGGCGCTGACCGCCGATGCCTGGCGGCGCGACGGCGGCCGCTTCTGAGTCACGCCTTCACCTACAAACCCGCTGCGGCGGGTTTTTTATTGCGGTACGCGCCTGCCGCTTAGCAAGAAAACGCACATACAAATTACATTCTTGTTATATATCCTTATATTTTATTCCTTTCAGTTATTGATTAGTCCGTAACATTATTTTATCTCGCCAGGGCGATCGGTGAGGATATCCCCTACGTTGAGTCTCTCATACGACAGGATATCGCACTGATGAACAGCCTTCGCCATCGCCGCCTCACGCAGCTTCTGCTCACCCTGGCCGCCGGTTTCTCTGTTTATGGCCACGCGCTGTGCTGCGATGAGCTGCGCTAAATCCGCCTTTCGCCCCGCCTGGGGGCATGTTGCCTCTTTGTCCAGCCGCCGCTGCCGTACGCCGCGTTGGCTGTTGATCATGATTAAGGATTGACCCTATGGAACGACTCCGTCGACAACATAATGCCCAGTGGTATCACGAAACCCAAAGCAGCGTGCGGGGCGATGCGCCGCTGGAGCCTCAGGCGGCCACCCTTCGCGATCGCTTTCTGCTGGGGCTGGGCGCCTTCGCCGATGAAGCCTTAAACAATGCGCTCAGCGCTCGCGCCGGGGTGTTCAACGCCTCATTGGCCGGCTACCATGCGCTGTTTCCCGATCAGGTGCCATTATCACGATACGTGACAATGTCACCATATGATCGCCTCAGCACCGCGTTGACCGTCGCTCAGGTGACGGGCGTGCAGTCGCTTTGTAGCCACTATGCCGCCCGCCTCGCCCCGCTGCACAGCCCGGACGCTTCCCGGGAAAGCAATATCCGCCTCGCCCAGATCACTCAATACGCCCGCCAGCTTGCCAGCCAGCCCACGCTGATTTGCCGCAAGGCGCTGCAACAGCTTGGCGACGTCGGGCTGAGTCCGGCGGATATCGTCACCTTTTCGCAAATCATCGGTTTTGTCAGCTATCAAGCGCGCGTGGTCGCGGGCGTCGCGGCGTTGGCCGGCCGGCCGGCGGCGGTGGTGCCCGGCTTCCCTAACGTCGAAGACGCCGTTGGCGTCGCTTTCAGTGCCGAAGAGTTAAGCTGGACCGCGCGTCTGCCGCCGATCGACACGGAAGCCGCCGCTGCCGAACAGCTTGACGTGCTGGATCAGAGTCACCCGCAGGCGCGCGCCGAATCTTATTATCTGCTGTTGGCGCACGATGCCGCCGCACTGCGCGAGCGTAACGGGGTGTTCAACGGCATCAATGCCGAAGGATATGGGTTATCGAGCCGCCTGAAGGCGCTGGCGACGCTGGCGGTTTCGCGCATCAACGGCAGCCATTATTGCGCGGCCACGGTGACGCAAGAGCTCCAGGACGACGGACTGGCCCAGGCGCTGTTCGCCGGGCTGCCTCAGGGGCTGGCATTTACCGAGGATGCCGTCAAACGCGCGGTGATCCACACCGCCGCCGAGCTGACGCGCGCACCGGAGAAATTTACCCCGCAGAGCGTGCAGCCGTTGTTCAACAGCGGCCTGAATCAGGCGCAGGCGCTGGAAGTGATCCTCACCGCCGCGCTCTACGCTTGGGAAAATCGCCTGCGCCAAACGTTGGGCGATGCGGAACCGGTACAACCGGCGCTGTGATCTGTCATCACTGAGTTGACGGCTAACGTTCTTCGCCGTTAACTCCCCCCTTCTCTGTTTTGGCGAAAAACTTCACCAAAATATAAATTGATAAAGCAAAAATCCAAACACACTTCATTTATCAGGATTATGATTCGTTTTATTCTGCCACCGGCGAAAAACAGGGTTCGTCAAAATTATGTCTGCAAACAAAGCAATAGGCAGATTGCGCCATCGCTCAATTCTGTAACCGTTCTCATCGCAGAAGCAGTAAAACAAGGTTTTAACCCTGCTAATTAATAGATGGACTCATTAAAACCCCTAACCTTTCAGCAGTGGTCGTCTTGCTATTTAGTTTCTATGATTAAGCCGATAGCGGCGTTGTGATGACCCATTTTAAATATTCAACAAAGATAAAAGCTCGCCGTTATTCTCATTATTTTCAATTTTCTATCACAGCAAAAAATATTGTGAGGTAACCCTATGTCTGAACAAGAACTTAAATCCAGCAACAGTATCGTTAACGTGATTGTTGTCATCGATACCGATGCCCTGATAGAAGCATTCGAGAATAACAATCCCAGCCAGGACGCCGGCAACCCGACGGGCATTGGCCATCAATACGCCTATATGGTCGTCACCTCCGAACAGGTGATCGGCGGCTCCGGCACGGCGGACCTGAACTTTAAGGCCAATGTCGGCGACGTCATTCGCTGGACCGGCACCTCTGAATCCGCCAATTTCGACGCCAGCGTGCTGATCTACGGGCTGCCGCAGTTCGGCAGCGGCACCCAGGTTTTCTCCAACCCGACCTTCAAAATGTACACCCGCAGCTCGATGATGCCGGCGCAAAATACCGTATTCCCCGTCAGCTTCACCAACCAAACCTATTGGTTTATACAGGCAGACATTACCAATACCGGTACGGAAAACTATTGCATTCAATTTGGCCTTTATTATCGGCCAAACGGCGGCGATCAGAAATTACTGGGTTATTTCTATTGGGATCCGACCATTACCATCAGCAATTAACATAATTTCATCGGCCGTTAGAGAAAACATGATGATGGCCCCACGGGGCCATCATCATGGCTGGAACGTCGGATAAACATAAACGTCTCTATTCCTTTTGCCGACGCAGCCACTCGCTGGCGGCGTCGAAGAATTTTTGCGCCAACGGCGTAGCGCGCTCCGCCATATCGACCACCACCGCCGCATGACGCGGCATGGCGCCGATGGCCACCGGGCGCCGCTGCAGCTCGGGCAACAGCGGCGATTGCAGCTGGCCACGCGGGAACAGCCCGCAGCCCAGGCCGACGAAAATCCCCTCCAGCAGTTGGAAGATCGACGCGGTCTCGAGCCGCGTGTGCAGCGTCAACCCGGCGTCGCGGAAGTGCTGATCGAGATAGCGGCGGAAATAACGCGTCGGTTCGGCCAGGCACAGCGGCAAGGCGGCCACCGCCTCCAGCGGCAACGGCGTGTCGCCCACCAGCTTAGGGAAGTGTTGCGGATGAAATACCAGCTCGACGCCGGTTTCCACCAGCGGTTGCGATTGAAAATGCAGTTCCTTCAGCGTCGACAGCTCGAAAAAGCCGATGCCGATGTCGACGGTATGCGCCGTCAGCGCCTCCAGCAGTTGATCGGCGCTCAGCACCGCCAGCCGGTAATCAAGATGCGGATAACGCTCGCTGACCGCCTTGAGCATTTCAGCCACCGAGATGCTGCACTGCGGCACCACGCCAAGGCGCAACGTGCCGTGCAAACCGTGCTTGAGCGACTCCACCTCCAGCTTCAGTCCTTGGTAAACCGAGACAATCTCACGCGCCCACGCCAGCACCCGCTCGCCTTCGGCAGTAAAACCGCCGAAATGGTTGCCGCGGTTAATCAGCGAAACGCCCAGCTCTTTTTCCAGGTTTTTCAATCGCATGGACAGCGTCGGCTGGCTGACGAAGCTGGCCTCCGCCGCTCGACCGAAGTGGCGTTCCCGTTCTAAATTACACAAATAAATCAGTTGTTTAATATCCATAGCGCGGCTCAATGATCGGCATTCGCGCTCAGTATACCACCGGGCGTCGTCGCTCGCCCGGTGAGTCAGAGCTTCAGCTTCATGTAATCCATCAGGCGCGAGAACACGCCGCCCTGCGGCACCGCCTGCAGCGCCACCAGCGGCAGGGTTTTCACCACCTGGCCATTATCGCTGATGCGGATCTCGCCAACGGTTTGTCCTTTGTTGATCGGCGCTTCCAGCCGCGCGGCATTGATCACGTACTGCGCCTTCAGTTTGTCCGCCTCGCTTTTCGGCAGGCTGAGCGACTGTTCTTGCGCGCTGCCGACCGGCAAGCGGTGGCTTTCGCCGTACCAGACCGGTTCGTCCCCCAGGCTCTGGCCGGCGCTGAACAGGTGCACCGTGGTAAAGTCGCGCAGCCCCCACGTCAACAGCTTACGCGCCTGTTCCTCGCGGCCTTTGGAACTTTTGCCGCCCATCACCACGGCGATCAGGCGGCGATCTCCTTCGGTGGCGGAGGCGATGATGTTGAAGCCGGCCGAGGCGGTGTGCCCGGTTTTCAGGCCGTCGACGTGCAGGGTCTTGTCCCACAGCAGGCCGTTGCGGTTCTGCTGCGTGATGCCGTTCCAGGTCAGCGATTTCTCGCTGTACATATGGTATTCCGCCGGCTCGCTCATGATGATGGCGCGCGCAATCACCGCCAGATCGCCGGCGGTGGTGAACTGCCCCGGCGCATCCAGCCCGTGTACCGTTTCGAAATGGGTGTTCTGCAGGCCCAGCTGCGCGCTCTTCTCGTTCATCAGCTTGACGAAGTTGGCCTGGCTGCCCGCCACATAATCGGCCATCGCCACGCAGGCGTCGTTGCCGGAATCGATGATGATGCCGCGGCTGAGATCGCGTACCGTGACCCTGTCACCAGGCTTCAGGAACATCAGCGAGGAGCCTTTGAACACCGGGTTGCCCTGCGCCCAGGCGTCTTTCCCCACGGTGACGACATCGTCGAGGCCAATCTTATGCTGGTCGAGCGCGTGGTCGATCACCAAGCCGGTCATCAGTTTGGTCAGGCTGGCCGGATTGCGCCGCTCGTCGGCATTGCCGGCGGCCAGCACCTGGCCGGTGGTGTAATCCATCAAAACGTAAGAGGCGGCGTCTATCGCCGGTGGGGTCATGGTGGGAAAATGGGGCGTCGTTTCCGCCGCCTGCGCCGCCAAAGGCAGTAATATACCGCCGATCACCACTGATACTGAACGCTTCACGCTGTGTTCCTCAGGCCCGCAGGCTGAATAAAATGCCAATATAATCCGCGAGATAGACTGCATGAATTCACTTTCAGACGAAACCATTACTCTTTTGCAGCGGGTGTCTTTATGCAACCATTTGTTTAGGTCAGCGTCCGCCTGCGATAGATACGCTCTATGCCGCCATTGCACCATTCGATTAGACGCCCGCCTGCCGCGCTCCTAAACTTGTGACATAAATACGCAAAACGCATAAAAAAGCGTTTACTTTTTAGCTACAACCACCTGCGAAGTGTCACCATGAAATTCAAACCGTCAATCAAGCCTTATACCGGCCCGGCGGGCGGCTGGGGTTCGCTTGAAGCCACCACCCGCTTTGTCCTCGACAGTAAACAAACGCTAAAAAACATGCGCAACCTGATGCGCGTCAACAAGGCGCGCGGCTTCGACTGCCCCGGTTGCGCCTGGGGCGACGACAATCACAGCACCTTCAGCTTTTGCGAAAACGGCGCCAAAGCGGTCAGTTGGGAAGCGACGCGCAGCGCCGTGGAGCCTGAATTCTTCGCCGCCCACAGCGTCAGCACCCTGCAGCAGCAGAGCGACTATTTCCTCGAGTATCAAGGGCGCCTCACCCATCCGATGCGCTACAACGCCGAAACCGACCACTATGAGCCTATCCATTGGCCGGACGCGCTGGCACTGATCGCCAAACACATCAACGGCATGGACAACCCGAACCAGATCGAGCTGTATACCTCGGGCCGCGCCAGCAACGAAGCGTCGTACCTTTATCAGCTGTTTGGCCGCATGCTCGGCACCAGCAACTTCCCCGACTGTTCCAATATGTGCCACGAAGCGAGCGGCGTTGGGCTGAAGCAGAGCATCGGCGTCGGCAAAGGCACCATCCGCATCGATGACTTCGAAAAGGCCGACGCCATCTTCGTGTTCGGTCAAAATCCCGGCACCAACCACCCGCGCATGCTGCACAGCCTGAAAAACGCCGCCCGACGCGGCGCGCGCATCGTCAGCTTTAACACCCTGCGCGAGCGCGGGCTGGAAAGGTTCGCCGATCCGCAGGATCCGGTGCAGATGCTGACGCCAAAATCCTCGCCGATCAGCTCTTCCTATTACCAGCCAAATCTGGGCGGCGATATGGCAGCGGTGCGCGGCATGGTGAAAGCGCTGCTGGAAACTCACCGCCAGCGTATGGCCGCCGGCGAACCCGCCCTGTT
>NZ_JVEL01000319.1:0-12501 GCF_001076875.1 Serratia sp. 506_PEND | reverse complement strand
TCAACGGGCTGGACAACGGTGAAGATCAGGAAGAAGCGGCGCTGTATCTGGTGGAAGAGCTGAATAAGCGCAACATCGCTTACCTGCACATCTCCGAACCGGACTGGGCCGGCGGCAAACCGTATTCCGACGCCTTCCGCGACTCGGTGCGCGCCCACTTTAAAGGGGTGATCGTCGGCGCCGGCGCCTACACCGCTGAAAAAGCCGAAGCGTTGATCGAAAAAGGTTTTATCGACGCGGTGGCCTTCGGCCGCAGCTACATCGCCAACCCGGATCTGGTAGAGCGTTTCCGTCAGCACGCCCCGCTGAACGAACCTAAGCCGGAAACCTTCTACGGCGGCGGCGCCGAAGGCTATACCGACTATCCGTTTCTGGCGAAGTAACCCGTCCTGACTCCAACGGCCACGCAATCGCATGGCCGTTTTTTTTATGCGTCGCGCGCAAAAAGGCCCGCTCGGGGCGGGCCGGTGTTCCCTGGTGTTGATCTTTATTGCCGTTCGATTTTTACACGATCGCCGCTGGAATAGATAATTGATTGTGCAGATCAATTACTCTGTATCGATCGGTACGCTCGATCAATATTTAGACACCCGCGACGCGAGACCATAAAGTGACATTGTCACCAACTCGTTACGTTGAATTCCCTTGCGGGACAAGGCTATACTCGCTTGTGCTTCAATCCACCCGCCGTCTGCCACGGCACAGTCAATTCAGAGGAATTATGCGCTTACTCCATACCATGATCCGCGTCGGTGACCTGCAACGCGCCATCGACTTCTACACCAAGGTATTAGGCATGCGCCTGCTGCGCACCAGCGAAAACCCAGAGTACAAATACTCCCTGGCTTTCGTCGGCTATACGGAAGAGAGCGAAGGCGCGGTTATCGAACTGACCTATAACTGGGGTACCGACAGCTACGACATGGGCACCGCCTTCGGCCACCTGGCGCTGGGCGTGGACGACGTTGCCGCCACCTGCGACAGCATCCGTCGCGCAGGCGGCAAAGTCACCCGCGAAGCCGGCCCGGTGAAGGGCGGCACCACGGTCATCGCCTTCGTCGAAGATCCGGACGGCTACAAAATTGAGCTGATCGAAAACAAACACGCCGGTCAGGGCCTCGGCCACTAAGCCTCCCCTTCAGGGCGCGCTGGCGCCCTGCTGATTCTCCGCGCGATAGCGCCTGCAACCAGGCGCAAAATTTGCCATAATGCGCGCTGCATTCGATGAAGATAAGAAACTGATGGCCGAAAAAAGTGATCTTAACGCCCTGAGTGGTCGTTTTCGTGGGTTTTATCCCGTAGTAATAGATGTTGAAACCGCCGGCTTCAACGCCAATACCGATGCGTTGCTGGAGATCGCCGCCGTCACGCTGAAAATGGATGAAGATGGCTGGCTGCAGCGGGACGAGACCCTGCACTTCCACGTGGAGCCTTTCGAGGGCGCCAACCTGCAGCCGGAAGCGCTGGCGTTTAACGGCATCGATCCGCACAACCCGTTGCGCGGCGCGGTCAGCGAATACGACGCGCTGCACGCTATTTTCAAAGCGGTGCGCAAAGGGCTCAAGGATCGCGGGTGCAACCGGGCCATTATCGTGGCGCACAACGCCAACTTCGATCACAGCTTCCTGATGGCCGCGGCCGAACGTGCCGGCCTGAAGCGCAACCCGTTTCATCCGTTCGCCACCTTCGACACCGCCGCGCTGAGCGGCCTGGTGCTGGGCCAAACGGTGTTGGCGAAAGCCTGTATCGCGGCCGGTATGCCGTTCGACAGCAGCCAGGCGCACTCTGCGCTGTACGACACCGAGCAAACCGCCCTGCTGTTTTGCGAGCTGGTTAACCGCTGGAAACGTCTCGGCGGCTGGCCGCTGCCCGCCGGCGATCTCGCCGAATAAAATCAACAAAAAAGGCGGCCCAGTTTGCACTGGCGCCGCCCGTTACGCGATAATCGCAAGCCCGTCGATTAAGACTGCTGGTCTTCTTGCGCTTTATACTTTTCTGCCGTTTCTTTGATCAGTTGCTGCAGTTCGCCGCGCTGATACATCTCGATGATGATATCGCAACCGCCGACCAGCTCACCATCTACCCACAGCTGCGGGAACGTCGGCCAGTTGGCGTATTTTGGCAGCTCGGCGCGGATGTCCGGGTTCTGCAAAATGTCCACGTAGGCGAAACGCTCGCCGCAGGCGGACAGCGCTTGCACAGCCTGCGCGGAAAAGCCGCAGCTCGGCAGCTTTGGCGAACCTTTCATGTACAGCAGAATCGGGTTTTCAGCGATCTGGTGCTGAATTTTTTCAAGTGTCGTCGTCATTTATTGCTTCCTCAAGCCACATTTCATGGCTACAACATGCATCACGCGGGCTATTGTAGCGGCTGGAACAGTCGCAAGAAAACGCCATCTTTTGCAAGGATATTCGCCCGCCGCCGATCGCGTTTCACCGGCCACGTCATTCCGGTCAAAACATACGTTGAGAATAACATTTTTAATCCGACCATTTCACTAATATATTGCGCCGCGATGACGGCGCGGCTTAATTATATCCGCCACCGTCGCCTGGCGCTTTTTTATACATCAACAGGCTGATTTTAAACCAAAAAAAATGTCATTAACGTTTTCTCACAATATGGATTATTATTTATGAGTTCTTCGCTGTTTTATATGGCGAAGTTCGGGAATACTGTAACTCTTTCGATATCCGTTTCGGGGCCAAGGTTGGTGACGTCGACATGCGTTTAATTCTTACGCTCTTTGCGCTGCTGTTTACGCAGCTCTTCTTCAATCTGGCGCACGCTGCGCCACAGGCGCGCGTTGCCGCCGAGCAGCGTAAAAGCCATGTTAATGAAGCGCGGCCCGATGACCGCAGAAAAAAGAAAGCGGATAAAGCCGCCAAAAAAGCCAAAGTGACGGCCCCCGAGAAAAAAACCAGGACCGCCAAGGTCAAAAGCGAGAAAAGCGCGAAAAAGATCGTCAGCGCCAAACCCAAGGCCAAAGCGCAGAAAATCGCCAAGATTAAAGTCACCCCGCCGAAAAAGGGCTATAAAAAAGGTTATGGCCGCCACCGCGACGCCGGTATGGCTACCGCCAAGCTGGCGCGTGATGAAAAACCGTTGAAACTCAGCCCGGCGCACAAAAAGCGTTACCAGCACGCCAAACAGACCGCGATGGCCAAGCTGATGGATCAGATGGGCAAACCTTACCGCTGGGGCGGCAGCTCGCCGCGCACCGGCTTCGACTGCAGCGGACTTATCTATTACGCCTATAAAGACGTGGTGAAAATCAAGATGCCGCGCACCGCCAACGAAATGTATCACCTGCGCGACGCGGCGCCGATCAAGAAAAGCGAACTGGAAAGCGGCGATTTGGTGTTCTTCCGCATCAACAACCGCGGCGTGGCGGATCATGTCGGCGTCTATCTCGGCAACGGCAAATTCATCCAGTCGCCGCGCACCGGCGAAGAGATCCGCATCAGCCAGCTCGACAACGACTATTGGCAGAACCACTACATCGGCGCACGCCGCGTAGTGACGCCGAAAACCATCCGTTAATTCCCTGCTCTGCGCGGTTGCGGCCCCGGTCGCAACCGCCTGCTCAAGCTATCGCCCATCGCACCTCCCCACGCGCATTTCTCGCTTTTCTTCCTGTTTTTTATGATGAAAATTGTTAAGATTGAATGACCACAATAAAAAACGGCCCATCTGGCTCCCGCCTCGGCGGGAAAAAAGTGGCGCTGTAAAGGAGGAAGCAATGTCGTTTGAATTACCTGCATTACCGTATGAGAAAAACGCGCTCGAGCCGCACATCTCCGCCGAGACCCTGGAATACCACTACGGCAAACACCACAATACCTACGTAGTTAACCTGAACAACCTGGTGAAAGGCAGCGAGTTCGAGGGCAAATCGCTCGAGGAGATCATCAAGACCTCCAACGGCGGCGTGTTCAACAACGCCGCGCAGGTGTGGAACCACACCTTCTACTGGCACTGCCTGTCGCCACAGGGCGGCGGTGAACCGCAGGGCGAACTGGCGGCCGCGATCGTCAAATCCTTCGGCTCTTTCGCTGCGTTCAAAGAACAGTTCACCGATGCCGCCGTGAAAAACTTCGGCGCCGGCTGGACCTGGCTGGTGAAAAAACCGGACGGCGCGCTGGCGATCGTCAACACCTCCAACGCGGCAACTCCGCTGACCGGTGAAGATAAACCGCTGCTGACCGTTGACGTGTGGGAACACGCGTATTACATCGATTACCGCAATGCGCGTCCAAAATACCTGGAAAACTTCTGGGCGTTGGTCAACTGGACATTTGCGGCGGAAAACCTGGCGTAAACGCAGGCCTTGCCTAAGTAACGAGGCGCAGCCAGAGGCTGCGCCTTTTTTAAAACCGGCGGGAGATCAGTTCAACGCGGCGACAAAGCTGAAAGCGATGATCATCGCCAACGCGCCGACGGTAGTGAACAGAGACATCTTCAGATCGGTATCCATGACAACTCCTTTAAAATGGGCTTTCCTAAGGATAAAAGGCGCACAATTAGTACGTCAAATCATTTTCCCACAGTTCGCCGATAAAATCTTGTTATCATTTCCCGGTTTATAATCTCGATTACCTCTTCCACTTTTGTTCAATATGCGACAAAATTCGCAGTTCACAACTGCGTACCGGCATCCATGCCCCTCCTGATTAAGCGCTGAAGACTTCAACACACTAAAAACTCAGTTTTCGCTTCTCTGGAGAAGGATCTACGTAGGCAAACGATTAACATCACACTTACATGCTGTAAACATGTGAGTTCAGGAGTCATTCCTTACATGGCAACGATTAAAGATGTGGCCAAACGCGCGGGCGTTTCCACCACCACCGTTTCGCACGTCATCAATAAGACTCGTTTCGTCGCCGAAGAGACCAAAGCGGCCGTGTGGGCCGCCATCAAAGAGCTGCACTACTCGCCGAGCGCCGTGGCGCGCAGCCTGAAAGTCAATCACACCAAGTCGATCGGCCTGCTGGCCACCTCGAGCGAAGCGCCCTATTTTGCCGAAGTGATCGAGGCGGTGGAAAACAGCTGCTACAGCAAAGGTTACACCCTGATCCTGTGCAACTCGCACAACAATCTGGACAAGCAGCGCGCCTACCTGGCGATGCTGGCGCAAAAGCGCGTCGACGGCCTGCTGGTCATGTGTTCCGAATACCCGGATCAACTGCTGGGCATGCTGGAGGACTACCGTAATATCCCGATGGTGGTGATGGACTGGGGCGCCGCGCGCGGCGACTTCACCGACACCATCATCGATAACGCGTTCGAAGGCGGTTATCTGGCCGGCCGTTACCTGATCGAGCGCGGCCACCGCGATATCGGCGCCATCCCGGGCCAGCTGTCGCGCAACACCGGCGGCGGCCGTCATCAGGGCTTTATGAAGGCGCTGCAGGAAGCGCATATCGACATTCGCGAAGAGTGGATCGTCCAGGGTGACTTCGAGCCGGAGTCCGGCTACAAGGCGATGCACCAAATCCTGTCGCAAAAACAGCGGCCGACCGCGGTATTTTGCGGCGGCGACATCATGGCGATGGGCGCCATCTGCGCCGCTGACGAGCTGGGGCTGCGAGTGCCGCAGGATATTTCCGTGATCGGCTATGACAACGTGCGCAACGCCCGCTACTTCACCCCGGCGCTGACCACCATTCACCAGCCGAAAGAACGCCTGGGAGAAATGGCCTTCACCATGCTGCTGGATCGCATCATCAGCAAGCGCGAAGAATCGCAGGTGATCGAAGTGCATCCGAAGCTGGTCGAACGCCGTTCGGTCGCCGATGGTCCGTTCATCGACTACCGCCGCTGATCATCTTCCCAGCCGGAGGCCTGCGCGGCTTCCGGTGCCGCCTCACTCAGCCACTCCTGATTCAGCGTCTCGCCATCGCCCAAGTACGCCAGCAGCCAGCTCATCGCCGGTGACGGTTTATCCTGTTGCCAGGTCAGGCAGCAGGGGCTGGCGGGAAACGGCTGCTGCAACTGCAACGCCTTCAGCTCACCGCGCTGCACCAGCGGCAGCGCCAGATGCGCCGGCATCATGCCGACGCACAATCCGGCGCACAAACAGTCGAGCGCCGAGGTCCAGTCCGGCACCACCAGCCGCCGCTGGTTATCCAGCGTCCAAGTGACGCGCTTGGGCAGATTGCGCGAGGTGTCTTCCAGACAAAGCGCTGGGTATGGCCTCAACCGATCGTCATTCAATGGCCCTGCCAGCTGCGCCAACGGATGCTGTGGGCTGACTACGCACAGCCAGTTCATATCCCCCATGTCGCGGAAAGCGAAGCCGCCGCCGACCGGCACCGCGCGCGTGGCGCCGATCGCCATGTCCACCCTGCCGTCCACCAACGCATCCCACACGCCGTTGAACACCTCGGGTTGCAGCATCAGTTCAACGTCGGGGAAATGGCGGTAGAAATCCAGCACCAGCTGGCGGCTGCGCTGCGGTTTGACGATGATGTCGACTGCGATATTCAGCTGGCCGCGCCACCCGTTGGCCACCTGTTGACAGTGGCGGCGGGTGTCGAGCATTTTTTTGATAACAACTCGCGCATCCTTGATAAACAGCGCGCCGGCCGGCGTCAACTCCACATCACGGTGACGCCGCTCAAACAGCGGCACCGCCAGCCATTGTTCCAGTTGCCGCACGGTATAGCTCACCGCCGACGGTACCCGGTGCAACTCCTGCGCCGCCGCGCTGAAACTGCCGGTGCGCGCCACCGCGTCAACAACTTCAAGAGAATATTCAGACCACATCGCTTTGCCTTCAATTTTTTTAACAGCACTTTGCAAATATTACCGTTTCACAAGCAGAGATCCAGCCGGATACACTGGCCGGCGCTAAAAACCTGCGACACTAAAATATTAACGAGAAATACCATGCGAAACTCCTTTGGTTTTATGTTCTACCTCGCCGGCCTGAGCATGCTGGGTTATCTGGCGACCGATATGTACCTGCCCGCCTTCGGCGCCATGCGGGAGGAACTGCAAATTTCCGCCGGCGCGGTCAGCGCCAGCCTGAGCATCTTTCTGGCCGGCTTCGCCTTCGCGCAGTTGCTGTGGGGGCCGCTCTCCGACCGACTGGGCCGCAAACCGGTATTATTGATTGGCCTGTCGCTGTTCGCGCTCGGCTGCCTGGGCATGCTGTGGGTGGAAAATGCCGTGCAGCTCTGGATACTGCGCTTTATTCAGGCCGTCGGCGTCTGTTCCGCCGCCGCCATCTGGCAAGCGCTGGTGGTCGACCGCTACCGCGAAGGCCAGGCCAACCGCGTATTCGCCACCATCATGCCGCTGGTGGCGCTGTCGCCGGCGTTGGCGCCGCTGCTTGGCGCCTGGCTGCTGAACCACGCCAGCTGGCGCGCGATCTTCGCCGTGCTGTTGGCCATCACCGCCCTGCTGCTGCTGCCGACGTTGCTGCTCAAAGATCGCGCCAAAACGCAACCCGCCGCCGATGCGCCAAAAAGCGGCGTCAGTTTTTGGCAATTATTGAAATCCCCGGTGTTCAGCGGCAACGTCGCTATGTACGCCGCCTGCTCGGCCGGCTTCTTTGCCTGGCTGACCGGCTCGCCGTTCATCCTCGGTGATATGGGCTACGGCCCGAGCGACATCGGTCTGAGCTATGTGCCGCAGACGCTGGCTTTCCTGTTGGGAGGCTATGGCTGCCGCGCCGCGCTCAAGCGCATCAATGGCAAAACCCTGCTGCCGTGGCTGCTGGTAGCTTATGCTGTCAGCATGGTGGCCCTGTATCTGGTGGCGACCCTGACCAATCCGACGCTCACCACGCTGCTGATCCCGTTCTGCGTCATGGCGCTGGTCAACGGCGCCGGCTACCCGATCATGGTGGCGAATGCGCTGATGCCATTCCCGGAAAGCAGCGGTAAAGCCGCCGCGCTGCAAAATACGCTGCAATTGGGGCTGTGTTTTGTGGCGAGCATGCTGGTGTCGGCGTTTATTGCCCAGCCGCTGTTGGCAACGGTGACGGTGATGGTATCTACGGTAGTCCTGGCCGCGCTGGGTTATTTCCTGCAGCGGGGAAAAGCGGCCGATGCGCAGCAAAAGGCACAGCGGGAACATGCTAACTCAGCGTCATAATTACCAAGATTAATAATCACTTAAAGAATATGCGTGCCGAGTGCGATTTACAGTTGAGTCAACGCCTCGGCACGCCTATACTCAAAAACAACCTTGTAAAGTAACACCTTATAATCTCTATATCTCAATCAGCTATTGTGTACGCGCCTTGCGTCACACTCTTTTTTTAAAGAGGCGTTTATCCTGCGCCGTTTGCGTCGGGCCGTTTCTTTAAATTTCCTCTGTTCATAGTCGGATATCAGACGCCGCGGGCTTATTTCCCGTTGGTATACGTATGCACCCGCAGAAATTGTCTAAGCTGTTTCCTAACGGGTCATCAGTCAGAAGAAGGTGATGGAGAAGCTATGAGTTCATCGTGTATAGAAGATCTGAGCATCCAGGATAACCAGTGGTACCGTATCGCGCACGAAATGCTCGGTCTGGCCGGTATCGAAATCAACGGATCGCGCCCTTTCGATATTCAGGTTAAAAATCCCGAATTCTTTAAACGCGTTTTGCAGCAAGGGTCACTGGGCCTGGGCGAAAGCTATATGGACGGTTGGTGGGAGTGCGAGCGGCTGGATATATTCTTTCAGCGCGTGGTCAGCGCCGGGCTGGAGAAGAAACTCCCCCACCACCTGAAAGATACCCTGCGTATCGCCGCCGCGCGCCTGACCAATCTGCAATCGAAAAAGCGCGCCTGGATCGTCGGCAAAGAGCATTACGATCTTGGCAACGATCTGTTTACCCTGATGCTCGATCCTTACATGCAATATTCCTGCGGCTACTGGAAAGACGCCACCACGCTGGAGGAAGCGCAGGAAGCCAAGCTGCGGATGATCTGCGAGAAACTGCAGCTGCAGCCGGGCATGCGTTTGCTGGACATCGGCTGCGGCTGGGGCGGCCTTTCCGCCTATGCGGCGAAAAATTACGGCGTGTCGGTGGTCGGCGTGACCATTTCCGCCGAACAGCAGAAGCTGGCTCAGGCGCGCTGCGCCGGGCTGGATGTGCAGATCCTGTTGCAGGATTATCGCGATCTGCATCAGCAGTTCGATCGCATCGTGTCCGTTGGCATGTTCGAGCATGTCGGGCCGAAAAACTACCGCACCTATTTCGACGTGGTGGAGCGCAATCTGGCGCCGCACGGCCTGTTCCTGCTGCACACCATCGGCTCCAACAAGACCGACATGAACGTCGATCCCTGGATCAACAAATATATCTTCCCGAACGGCTGCCTGCCCTCCGTGAGACATATCGCCGAGGCCAGCGAAGGCCATTTCGTGATGGAAGACTGGCACAACATCGGCGCCGACTACGATCGCACGCTGATGGCCTGGTTCGAGCGCTTCAAACAGGCGTGGCCGCAGCTCGCCGAGCGCTATTCCGAGCGCTTCGAACGGATGTTCAGCTATTATCTGAACGCCTGCGCCGGCGCGTTCCGGGCGCGCGATCTGCAGCTATGGCAGGTGGTGTTCAGCCCGAAAGGCGTGGAAGGCGGCATCCGCGTCGCACGCTGAACGCTCCCCTAATAAAAAAGCCCCGGCAACCTCATCGCCGGGGCTTTTTTGCTCTTTCGAACCAGGCGGCTTAGCCGCAGTAAACGCGGATGATTTTATCGTCGCTGTCGCCAAGGAAGTTCAGGCGGCGCAGGTTGAAATCCATGGTGACGGCAGAGTTGTACGGAATGGCTCGCACCTTGGCATCGATCCGCACGCCTTCCAACGAGGTCATCGGTTTGCCGACGAAGTTTTGATACTGTGATGCGCCACAGGTATCGTCCGCATCGGCCATTTGTGCGCCAGCGCCCTGCTCAGGCGAACTGCTGCAGGCGCTCAGCGCCAGCAACGCGGTTAACAACAACGTTTTCCCATAAAACTTCACGCGTTTCTCCTCTCTGCTTATGATTCGATGCCGGCGGTCACGCCAGAATCGCTGTCAGTCTTTGTGCGCCGGCGCCATCGCCACAGCCAACGTCGCTTCCCGATTGGCCAGCACGCGCTCGACGGTGTCCACCACCGCCTGCGTTTGCGGATCGATCTCGATGNTCACCTTGTCGCCGAGGCGTTTCTTACCCAGCGTGGTGCGATCCAGCGTTTCCGGGATCAGGTGCACGCAGAAACGGTTATTCACCACTTCACCGATGGTCAGGCTAATGCCGTCGATGCCGATGAAACCTTTGTGCAGCACATATTTCATCAATTCCGCATTCGGCATGCGCAACCATACCTGGCGGTTATTTTCCGAGGTATAAATTTTGGCCACTTCCGCCGTGCAGATAATATGGCCGGACATCAAATGACCGCCAATTTCATCATTGAATTTCGCCGCGCGCTCGATATTGACGATGTCGCCCAGCGCCAGATCGCCGAGGTTGGTCAGGCGCAGCGTTTCCTTGATCAAATCAAAGCTGACGCGGTTGCCTTCCACCGCGGTGACGGTCAGGCAGCAGCCGTTATGCGCCACCGACGCGCCCAGCTCCAGCCCCGGCAGCAGCTCGGCAGGCATTTCGATCACGTGGGTGCGGAAATTGGGTTTCTCATCAATGGCGACCAACGGCGCGGTGCCTTGTACGATACCGGTGAACATATGTGCCTCTTCTTGCTAAATAGGTTAAAACGCTACCGGCAGTTTGCCCCAGTTGGCGCTGAAAACCAAATCCGCGACGGCAAAAAACGAATGGCTGCGCATTTAATAACTCTTTATCTGCGGCGTTTGCTTAACGGCGCCGAGCAGGTACAATCTTTTTGACAAAATTCCGCTATTTTAATTGTTGTCCTCTCGCGGCAGCCCTCCCTCCCACATATATAAATAGAAAAGGTGTATGCGTGCAGAAGTACTTAATTGAAGCGCGTAGTTTATTGGCTCTCGCTATCCCAGTCATCATCGCGCAAATATCGCAAACCGCCATGGGCGTGGTGGATACCATCATGGCCGGCGCTTACAGCGCCACCGACATGGCGGCGGTGGCGGTCAGCACCTCGATCTGGCTGCCGGCCATTTTGTTCGGCCACGGCCTGCTGCTGGCGCTGACCCCGGTGATCGCCCAGCTCAACGGCGCCGGCCGTCGCGATCGCATCGCCCATCAGGTGCGTCAGGGCTTCTGGCTGGCCTCCGGCGTGTCCGTGCTGCTGATCGTCGTGCTGTATAACTGCAAGTTCGTCATCGACATGATGCACAACATCGATCCGCAGTTGGCGGATAAAGCCGTCGGTTATCTGCACGCCATCATGTGGGGGGCGCCGGGTTACCTGTTCTTCCAGGTGATGCGCAACCAGTGTGAAGGGCTGTCCAAAACCAAGCCCGGCATGGTGATCGGCTTCCTCGGCCTGCTGGTGAATATCCCGATCAACTACATCTTTATCTACGGCAAGTTCGGCATGCCGGAGTTGGGTGGCGTCGGCTGCGGCGTCGCCACCGGCAGCGTCTACTGGATCATGTTCCTGATGATGCGCTGGTACGTGAAGCGCGCGCCGTCGCAGCGCGACATCAAGCGACAGGCAGGCGATCTCGGCAGCCCGGACTGGGCGGCGCTGAAGCGCCTGATCGGCATCGGCATGCCGGTGGCGCTGGCGCTGTTCTTCGAAGTCACGCTGTTCGCGGTGGTGGCGCTGCTGGTTTCGCCGCTGGGGATCGTCGCGGTCGCCGGCCACCAGATCGCGCTTAACTTCAGCGCGCTGATGTTCGTGCTGCCGCTGTCGCTGGGCGTCGGCGCCACCATCCGCGTCGGTTATCGTCTGGGGGAAGGTTCGGTCGAAGGCGCGCGCGTCGCCGCTTACTCCGCCATCGGCGTCGGTATCACCATGGCCGTTTGTACCGCGCTGTTTACCGCCACTTTCCGCGAACCGATCGCCCTGCTGTACAACGACAGCCCGGCGGTGGTGGCGATGGCCTCGCAGTTGATGCTGCTGGCGGCGCTGTACCAGATCTCGGATTCGGTCCAGGTGATCGGCAGCGGCGTGCTGCGCGGTTATAAAGATACCCGCGCGATCTTCTTCATCACCTTTATCGCTTATTGGGTGTTGGGCCTGCCGAGCGGCTATCTGCTGGCGTTAACCGATGCGGTGGTGCCGGCGATGGGGCCAAGCGGTTTCTGGATCGGCTTTATCATCGGCCTGACCTTCGCCGCCATCATGATGGCGCTGCGCATGCGCTGGCTGCAGAAACAGCCGACCGCCGTCATTCTGCAGCGATCCACGCGCTGAACCCGCGCCCGGCCGGTTTCCTCCCCGGCCGGGTCGCGGTTTGCGGAAAAAAACGCCGGACTGCGCACAACCTCAGCAATCGCGTGAAATACCGAATAAAATTGCGCTTTTCCCCTTGCCAGCACGCAGGTAGCTCGTTAATATTCGTCCCCGCTGTCAGCCATGACAGACAGGAAAAGATGCGTCCGTAGCTCAGTTGGTTAGAGCACCACCT
>NZ_JVEL01000318.1:0-16070 GCF_001076875.1 Serratia sp. 506_PEND | reverse complement strand
GTGCGATCGCCTGACGGTGCTGGACTACGGCAAAGCGATCGCCGAAGGCGAACCGGCGCAGGTGCGGCGCGAACCGGCGGTCATTCAGGCCTATCTGGGAGGCGGCGCGCATGTCTGAAGCCCTGCTGAGCGTTAAACATCTCAAAGTGTCTTATGGCGGCATTCATGCGGTCAAAGGCATCGATTTCACGGTGAACGCCGGCGAACAGGTGACGCTGATCGGCGCCAATGGCGCGGGCAAGACCTCCAGCCTGCGAGCGCTGACCGGCCTGCAGCCGTTCGAAGGCGACATCCTGTTCGACGGTTGCTCGATTCGCGGCGCGCCGCCGCACCGGTTGCTGCAACGGGGGCTGGTGATGGTGCCGGAGGGACGCGGCATTTTCACCCGTTTGACGGTGCGGGAAAACCTGCAGCTCGGCGCCTATGCGCGGCGTGACAAATCGGCGGTGCGGCAAGATTTCGAACGGGTGTGTGCCATCTTCCCGCGGCTGAGCGAGCGCCTGCACCAACCGGCCGGGCTGCTTTCGGGCGGTGAACAGCAGATGGTGGCGATGGGCCGCGCGCTGCTCAGCCGCCCGCGGCTGCTGATATTGGACGAACCCTCGATGGGGCTGGCGCCGATTGTGGTGGAAGCTATTTTCACGGTCATCAAGCAGTTAGCCCGTGACGGCGTCACGCTGCTATTGGTCGAGCAGAACGCGCGCCTGGCGCTGGAGTCCACCGATCGCGCCTACGTGTTGGACAGCGGCAGCCTGAGCCACAGCGGCCGTTCCGCCGAGATGCTGGACGATGAAAAAATCAAACAGATCTATTTGGGTGAATAACCGTTGTTTCTTTTAACCGCACCAGGAGTATGACATGCAACAGAGCATTCGCATCAAACCGTTGGCGCTGGCCGCCATGACAATGATTCTTAGCCTCCCGGCGCTGGCGGCCGACACCGTGCTGATCGGCCTGGCCGGGCCGCTGACCGGCCCTTCCGCGCGCATCGGCAAAGATCTCGAAAACGGCGCGCAACTGGCGATCGCCGACGCTAACGCGCAGAAACCGACGCTGAACGGCAAACCGGTCACCTTCAAACTGGTGTCCGAGGACGACCAGTCCGACCCGCGCACCGCCGTGGCCGTGGCGCAACGTTTGGTCGACGAAGGCGTCGCCGGGGTGGTCGGCCACTGGAACACCGGCACCAGCATCCCGGCGGCGCGCATCTATCACGACGCCGGCATCGCCCAGGTGGCGCCGGTCGCCACCGGTCACGGCTATACGCAACAGGGTTTTGACACCAGCTTTCGCGTGATGGGCCACGACGACGACGGCGGCAACTATGCCGGGCAATATGCGGTGAAAACGCTGAAAGCCCAGCGCATCGCGGTGATCGACGATCGCACCGCTTTCGGCCAAGGGCTGGCGGACGAGTTCATCAAATCGCTGCAGGCCCAGGGCGTGCAGCCGGTCGCCCGCGAGTATGTGGATGACAAGACCGTCGATTTCAGCGCCGTACTGACCACCGTGCGCAGCAAAAACGCCGATCTGATCTTCTTCGGCGGCGTAGATTCCCAGGCGGCGCCGCTGGCGCGCAAACTGAAGCAGCTGGGCATGAACGCGCAGCTGATGGGCGCCGGCGGCTTTGTCAGCCAAACCTTCCTGACGCTGGCGCAGCAAGAAGGCGAAGGCGTCGTCGCGTTGGAGCCGGGGCTGCCGCTGGAACAGATGCCGGGCGGCAAGGCGTTTGAGCAAGCCTACCGCGATCGTTACCACACTCACATCGAACTGCATGCGCCCTTCGCCTACGACGCCACCCGGGTGCTGATCGCCGCCATCGAACAGGCCGGCTCGGCCAACCCGGCCGATTATCTGCCGAAACTGCGCGCCATACATTATCAGGGCGTGACCGGCGCCATTGCCTTCGATGCGCAGGGCAACCTGCAACAGCCGAGCTTCACCCTGTACCGGGTAGTCGACGGCAAATGGCAGCCGCAAACCGTGTTGGGCGGCGCCAAACCACAATAAATCAAGAGGAGCAAGGCGATGAGCTGTGCAAATAACGAATTGGGCATTTTGGCCCGCAGAAAGATCGAGGCGGAAATCATCAAACCGATCTACCAGATTCTGGTGCGTGAAATCGGCAAGACGCGCGCTCAGGCAGTGATCGGCGAAGCCATCGAGAATGCCGCCATCGCGGCGGGCAAACAGTTCGCCGCTCAGGAACCGAACGGCGCGGATCTGCGCAGCTTCGCCGCCTTGCAGTACCTGTGGGAAAAAGACGATGCGTTGCGCGTCGAGGTGATCAATCAGGACGAACAGCACTTCGACTATAACGTCACCCGCTGCCGCTACGCCGAGATGTATCATGAGATGGGGTTGGGAGACATCGGCCACCTGCTCTCCTGCGCTCGCGACAGCCAGTTTATCGTCGGCTATGCGCCTGACGTTGAACTGCAGCGCACCCAGACCATCATGTCCGGCGCTCCCTGCTGCGATTTCCGTTACGCCGCCAAAACGCCGGGAGAAAAGCCATGACGCATCGGGTCAACGGCGAGCGCCTGTGGCAAAGCCTGCAGGCGATGGCGCAGTTCGGCGCCATCGCTGACAACGGCGTCACCCGCCTGGCGCTCAGCGAAGAGGATCGTCAAGCGCGCGACCAGCTGCGCCGGTGGGCGCTGGAGGCCGGTTGCAGCGTGCGCGTCGATCGGATGGGCAACATGTTCCTGCGCCGTGAAGGCGCGCGGCCCGAGCTGGCGCCGGTTGTCACCGGTTCTCACGGCGACTCGCAACCCCGCGGCGGCCGTTTCGACGGCATCTACGGCGTGCTGGCCGGATTGGAGGTGATTCGCAGCCTTAACGATCGGCAGATCGTCACCGAACGCGCGATTGAAGTGATCAACTGGACCAACGAAGAAGGCGCCCGCTTTGCGCCGGCGATGATCGCCTCCGGCGTGTTCGCCGGGGTATTCGACCTGGAATACGGTCTGACGCGCCGCGACGAGCACGGCGTCAGCCTCGGCGAGGCGCTGGAGCGCATCGGCTACGCCGGCGAGTATCCGGTGGGCGGCACGCCGATCCATGCCGCCTTCGAGTTGCACATCGAACAGGGGCCGATTCTGGAAGCGGAGCATCTCGACATCGGCGTGGTGACCGCCGCACAAGGGCAGCGCTGGTATGAACTGGAGGTCGTCGGCTTCAGCGCCCATGCCGGCACCACGCCGATGGACCGCCGCCGCGACGCCCTGCTGGGCTTTGCGGCGCTGGTCACGGCGGTCAACCGCATCGGTTGGGATTTCGCGCCCGACGCGCGCGCCACGGTGGGCATGGCGCAAATTACCCCCAATTCACGCAACGTGGTGCCGGGGCGCGTCTTTTTCAGCGTCGAATTCCGCCATCCAGAGGAGTCAATTCTGGAGCAGATGGAGCAGCGCCTGCGGGCGGCGGTGAACGCCGTCAACGACGGCGGCCTGACCGCGCGCGCCGAGCGCATCTTCCAGTATCCCCCGATCGCTTTTGATCGGGGCTGCATCGACAGCGTACGTCAAGCCGCGCAAGCGTTGGGCTATCGCCATCGCGACATGATTTCCGGCGCCGGCCACGATGCCTGTTACCTTAACCGCGTCGCCCCGACCGCCATGATTTTCATTCCCTGCGTGGACGGCATCAGCCACAACGAGCGGGAAGATATCACCCCCGCCTGGGCCGCCGCCGGCGCTGACGTATTGCTGAACGCGCTGCTGGCGCACGCCGGCGCCTGATCGTCGCCCCGGTTTTTCGCCGGGGCAAAAAAATATTCAACAAAACGGTTGAATATTAGCCCGCCTGTTCTATATTCAACCATATGGTTGAATTATCTTCCTCACAGCTGGACGCCATTTTTCATGCGCTGGCCGACCCGACCCGCCGTTCGATGTTACGCGCGCTGGCCGGCGGTGAGCGCAGCATCGGCGAACTGGCCGCGCCGTTGCAGATGTCGTTCGCCGGCGCCTCCAAGCACGTGAAAGCACTGGAACATGCGGGCCTGGTGCAACGCACCGTGCAAGGAAGAAACCATATCTGCCGGCTCGAACCCGAGCCTATGGCGCAGGCCATGCACTGGCTGCAAACCTATGAACATTTCTGGACTGAACGGCTGGATGCGCTCGAACAGGCGCTGCTGCAGCCCGAACAGCTTCCTCCCAAGGAGTGAACCATGAATGATTACGGCATGATTATCGAACCCGGCACGCTGCGCATCCAGCGGCTGCTGCCCGGCCCCATCGAGCGGGTGTGGGCTTACCTGACCGAATCCGACAAGCGCGCCGCCTGGCTGGCGGCCGGCGCCATGAAGTTGGAAAACGGCGCGCCGCTGGAGCTGGAGTTTCGCAATTCCGATCTGGCGGGCGAGCACGAGCAACCGCCGGCCAAGTACAAACAGCACGGCGGCTGCGTCAGCAACCGCGGCCACATCACCTGCCTGTTCCCGCCGCGCCTGCTGAGCTTTACCTGGGCCGAACAGGATCAGGGGCGCCCTTCCGAAGTGACCTTCGAGCTGACGGAACAGGGAAACGCGGTGCTGCTGACGGTCACCCACCGGCGCTTGGCCAACCGCGACGAGATGCTCAGCGTCGCCGGCGGCTGGCACACCCATCTGGATATTCTGCTGGATCGCCTGCACGATCGGGCGCCGCAGCCGTTCTGGAGCACCCATGCCCGGCTGGAAGAAGAGTACCGCGCCCGCCTGTAATTACGACTCGTCCCGGCGCCTGAACGCCAGATAACCGGCGATCAGCGTAAAACTGCCGACCAGCAACACCAGCAGGATAAAACCGTGGTGATTGCTGGCCAGCGGTATCCCCCCGACGTTCATGCCGAAGAAACCGGCGACGATGTTGATCGGCAACGCCAGCACGGTGATCACCGTCAGGGTGTAGAGCGTGCGGTTATTCTGCTCCATCAGCTTGGCGCCCAGCTCTTCCTGCAATAGCCGGATGCGTTCGGTCAGGCTGGCGAGATCGTTCAACACCACGGTGAACTCTTCGGTAAACTGCCGCAGATCTTGCACCACCTCGCGGCTCAGCCAGGCCGGCGGCCGGTTCAACAGCCGAAACAGCGCGGCCGGTTCCGGCGCCAACAGGCGCTGAAAGCGCAATAACATGCGGCGCATGCGCCCCAGCTCGGCGCGATTGCGTTTGACGCGGCGGGTCAGCAAGCGATCCTCGATGGCATCAACATACTGGTTAGCCTGCCGCACCACCTGTTCCAGCACGTCCTCCTGCTCTTCCAGCAGGTGCGCCAGCAGCTCGGTAGACGACGCCAGCTCCAGCGCCGTCAGGCGACCAAGCAGCCGTTCAATCAATCGCACCGGTTTGTGACGCACGGTGACCACCAGCCCACGGCAGCAATAGAGCCACAGCGTCGCCGTTTCCGGGTTGCTGTCCTCAGGGTGGAAAATCACGTCGTTGAGCACCGCGAACAGATCGTCGCCCTGGCGCTCGATGCGCGTCGTGTGGGAACCATGCCGAATTTCATGGAAGAAAAAATCGGAAATGGCGAAATGGTTTTTCAGCCACTTCTCCGCCGCCGCGTGGTTGAGATTGAGGTGCAGCCAGACAAAGCCGTCGCCGGACGGCAAAGCCTGGTAAGCCTGGCAGACCTGTTGTGAGTTCAGGCGCGCCGGAGGTTCACCGGAACGAAACACATGGCCGTAGATCAGCCCGGTCACTTCATCATCGAAATCAAGCTTGTGCATCTTTTCCGCTAACCGTTGCACCATAACGCCTTATCCTGCCTGTTGCCGTTAACCCAAGACCGTCCCCGCTGTTATAACAATCTTTATTTATCGGCGTTAATGATTTTCGCCGTTCCCGATGATTAATATTTTCGTCATAAAAAGGCCACATTCATTCAGAATACTTTTCAGGCGACAGCTACCGCATTCAATCCTTTCAGGAAGGTCATTATGAGCGATAACAGCGCCGTTCAAACGGGTGTGCCAGCCGCATCCAGCCTGCCCAAGCTGCATCAAAAGAACAGTCGACTCACTGTTCTTTTTTTTGTGTTCTTATTAATTCTGGGGATCGCGTTTGCCGGGGTGAACTTATTTAACGACGTCAGCGACGCCGGCGCCGTCTATACCAGTTACATTCCGTTTTTATTATTGGGGCTGGCGCTGCTGATCGCGCTGGGCTTTGAATTCGTCAACGGCTTCCACGATACCGCCAATGCGGTCGCGACGGTGATTTACACCCACTCGCTGTCGCCGATGGTCGCCGTGGTGTGGTCCGGTTTCTTCAACTTTCTCGGCGTGTTGCTCTCCAGCGGCGTGGTGGCCTTCGGCATCATTTCGCTGCTGCCGGTTGAGCTGATCCTGCAGGCCGGCACCGGCAACGGTTTCGCCATGGTGTACGCCCTGCTGTTCTCGGCCATCATCTGGAACCTCGGCACCTGGTGGCTCGGGCTGCCCGCCTCGTCGTCGCATACGCTGATCGGCTCGATTATCGGCGTCGGCGTGGCCAACGCTCTGATCCACGGCCGCACCGGCACCAGCGGCGTGGACTGGGGCCAGGCGATCAAGGTGGGCTACGCGCTGCTGCTGTCGCCGGTGATCGGCTTCGTGTTCGCCGGCCTGCTGCTGCTGGCGCTGAAGCTGTTCGTCAAGAACCGCCAGCTGTACAGCGCGCCTAAAGACAATAGCCCGCCGCCGCTGTGGATCCGCGGATTGCTGATCCTCACCTGTACCGGCGTTTCCTTTGCCCACGGCTCCAACGACGGGCAGAAAGGCATGGGCCTTATCATGCTGATCCTGGTGGGCACCATGCCGATCGCCTACGCCCTGAACCGTTCGATGCCGCCGGAGCAGATCCCCCGGGTGGCGGCGCTGGCGGAAGTAACTAAAAACGAGCTGCTGCGCCAGTTCCCGTCCAGCGGCCAAACGCCGCCGCGCGAGGTGCTGACCGGCTATGTGCGCACCAGCGAACTGACGCCGGAGGTGGTGCCGGCGCTGGCGCAGCTGGCCGGCGCGATCGGCGATCAAATCCGTCAGTACGGCTCGGTCGACAAGATCCCGGCGCAGGCGGTGTCGAACACCCGTAATGACATGTACCTGGCGTCCGAGACCATCAAGCACCTGAAGGCAGAGCGTCAGTTGCAGATCAATCCCGATGCGCAGCGCAACCTCGACGCGTTGAAAGGCGAACTCGACAACGCCACCCGCTTCATTCCCTTTTGGGTGAAAGTGGTGGTGGCGATTGCGCTGGGGCTCGGCACCATGGTTGGCTGGCGCCGCATCGTGGTGACGGTGGGCGAAAAGATCGGTAAATCGCACCTGACCTACGCCCAGGGCGCCAGCGCCGAACTGGTGGCGATGACCACCATCGGCGCGGCCGACGCCTTCGGTTTGCCGGTTTCGACCACGCACGTACTTTCGTCCGGCATCGCCGGCACCATGGCCGCCAACCGCTCCGGCCTGCAGATGGCCACCCTGCGCAATCTGCTGATGGCCTGGGTGCTGACGCTGCCGGCCTCGGTACTGCTGTCGGCGGTGCTGTACTGGATCTTCAACCATTTCTAACACCGGGCTGACACGGAGAAAATCTGATGACCATGCATGAATTCAACCGCGATGACGGTTTCAACCAGCGCCTGCTGCAAGAATTTTACGACAGCTACGATGAAGAGCTGGAAATGGAGCTGGACGACCTGCGCTTCGACGCGGCAGAAGTCGACAGCGACGCGAAGAAAGCCTGGCGCAAACAATACTTCCGCGAACTGCTGCGCCTGCAGGGTGAACTGGTGAAGCTGCAGGATTGGGTGATGCGCACCGGCCACCGGCTGGTGATCCTCTTCGAAGGCCGCGACGCCGCCGGCAAGGGCGGCGTGATCAAACGCATCACCCAGCGCCTCAACCCGCGCACCTGCCGCGTGGCGGCGCTGCCGGCGCCGAACGACCGCGAACGCACCCAGTGGTATTTTCAGCGCTATATCGCGCATCTGCCCGCCGCCGGCGAAATGGTGCTGTTCGACCGCAGCTGGTATAACCGCGCCGGCGTGGAACGCGTGATGGGCTTTTGCAACGACGAAGAGTACGAGGAGTTTTTCCGCAGCGTGCCGGAATTCGAAAAAATGCTGACGCGCAGCGGCATCCAAATCGTCAAATACTGGTTTTCGATCACCGATGAGGAGCAGGAGCTGCGTTTCCTCAGCCGCATTCACGATCCGCTCAAGCAGTGGAAGCTCAGCCCGATGGATCTGGAAAGCCGCCGCCGCTGGGAAGACTACACCGAGGCCAAAGAAATCATGTTAGCGCGCACTAACATTGCCGAGGCGCCCTGGTGGGTGGTTCAGGGCGTCGACAAGAAAAAGGCCCGCTTGAACTGCATCACCCACCTGCTGCAGCAGGTGCCTTATGAAGAAGCCGAAAGCAACGTCATCACGCTGCCGCAGCGCAAACGCAGCCCGGAATACCACCGTAGCCCGGTGCCGGACAACATGGTGGTGCCGGAAATCTACTGACCGTAGCGCAGAGAAGCGGTTACCGCTTCTCTGTACGAAGACAACGCTTTGATTTCTCTCACGCTACTGTGCCAAACCCCATGTTAAAGTGGTTGTTTTCCATTTTGACAGGAGTCTTCCATGCGCCAACGCATCATTGTCTGTCCGCTGATTGAAAACGATAACGCCTTTCTGCTGTGCAAGATGGCGGCGCACAAAGGCGTGTTTCCCGGCCAGTGGGCGCTGTCCGGCGGCGGCGTCGAGCCGGGTGAACAAATAGAACAGGCGCTGCGGCGCGAAGTGCGCGAAGAGTTGGGCGCCGCGCTGATCCTCGACAACATCACGCCCTGGACCTTCCGCGATGACGTGCGCATGAAGACCTACGCCGACGGCAGCCAGGAGCAAATCTACATGATTTACCTGATTTTCGACTGCCATGCCGCCAACCGCGACGTGACGATCAACGACGAGTTCGACGACTACGCCTGGGTGCCGCGCGAGCGTCTCGCGGACTACGATTTGAACGAGGCCACCCGCTTCACCCTGCAGCAACGCGGGCTGTTGTAGTCATTACAGCAAGGGTACAACGGGTATCGTTCTGTAACGGGGAGTGATGACAGAACGAGCCCGCCCCATTCTGAGGGAAACGAACGCCAGAGCAATTACCTTCCGGTCCTGCATCGACAATGTTAATATACTGACAGATAAATTTTAATAATGTGGTTTATTAATGAAAGCTATTACCATTGATCAATTTATAAAAAGAGAAAACAACAACCTTGATTTAGTTAGAATTCTGTGTGCTTATTTTGTTATCTATGCCCACGCTTTTGTCTTATCTCCATCCGAGGGAAGTAATGACATCTTATACAAAATAACCTTGCTGGGGCATATTTCATTCGGTGGCTTAGCCGTAAAAACCTTTTTCCTAATCAGTGGCCTACTCGTTACCAATAGTCTCCTTGCCAATGGCAGAATAATAAATTATGTTAGCTCACGCTTTCTCAGGGTTTTTCCGGCTTATGCGCTAACGGTCATCATATCAGCACTCATTATTAGCCCTTGGTTAAGCACATTAAGTCCTTCCGATTATTTCACATCAAGTGACGTTTGGTCTTATGTCGTTAAAACATTAAAACTCGATGTTCAGTACCACCTCCCTGGTGTCTTTAGCAGCAATGCCTCCAACGCCGTAAACGGCTCGCTTTGGACTATCCCTATGGAAGTGAAGGCATATTCTTACCTGCTCTTAATATACTTGGTCAGTCTTATCTTTGGCCCCTACAAGAAGCTATTTATCGCATTCATATCCATCGTTATACTCGTTGAGCCTTTTACTCCGTTAAAAGGTCATCTGATCGTGAAATCAGATAGTCCAAGCATCTATTTACTTTATCCTTTTTTTGCAATAGGTTGCCTTCTGGCAATACTGAAAGATCGGGCAACTACTCGCGACCTGTTGGCGACAGCCATTATCGCACTCCTCGCTTTCTTTATCGTCGACGATGAGATCGGCAAGACCGCGCTATTTTATGTCTTCTCTTCCATTCTCTTGTTATACTGCGCATCGACGCCCTATATGAAAAGGTTGAGGATAAAAAATGACATCTCCTACGGCATTTATCTTTGGGCATTTCCAATACAGCAAGTCATCGCATCCATATTTGTGGCCTCGCCATACATTAACATGTCGATATCAATGATAGCCTCAAGTATTTTTGCCTATTTGAGTTTCAAATGGATAGAAAGTCCGGCAATGAAAATCAACAAAAGGCTGCAGAAAAATTACGTATCACTGCAAAGCGATCGCGTTTAAAAAACTGTACCTGTCAGCTTATTAAAGAAGCAGGTTTTTCCGAACGGGTATTTTAGAAATGTTAACCTCAAACACGCCTCTAAAATACCCGGGGTCGTTTACACCGAACGACGCTCAACGCTTCGTTATTTGAACCGTTTTGCCGTCCTGCGCATATCTAAATCCGTTTTGGATCAATGGAATATTCTATCTCCAATCAGTATTAAGCCTCGCGCCGCCCGCATGGTATTTGTCAGGCATATCTGATGATGAAAGGAGCGGGAAAATGGCTTATGCCTTGAGCATATTGGAAAAAAGTCCGATCGCCGACGGGGAAAGTGCCGCGCAGGCGCTGGCGCGCACGCTGCATCTGGCGCAACAGGCGGAACGCTGGGGGTATCGGCGTTTCTGGCTGGCGGAGCACCACAACACGCCGCAGCTTGCCTGCCCGTCGCCGGAGGTGCTGATCGGTTACCTGCTCGGCCAGACGTCGCGCATCCGTATCGGCTCCGGCGGCGTGATGCTGCAACACTACAGCGCCTACAAAGTGGCCGAAAACTTCAACCTGCTGGCGGCGCTGGCGCCGGGGCGCGTCGATCTCGGGGTAGGCAAAGCGCCCGGTGGTTTGCCGCTTGCCACCCAGGCGCTGCAAGCCGCCCATGACCGGCAAAATAAACCAGCCTTCTCACAGCAGTTGTCGCAGCTGACCGCCTACCTGAACGACGACGCCGAACCCGGCCTGAGCGCCACGCCGTTGCCGCCGCACGGCGCTCAGCGCTTTCTTCTCGGTGCCAGCAAAGAGAGCGCGACGCTGGCGGCCGAGTCCGGCTGGATTTTCGTGTTCGCCGCGCATCTGAACAGCAATCCGCAAGACATTCACGAAGCGCTGGCACACTACGCCGCACACAGCGGCGGCCGCAAGGCGCTGCTGGCGGTAGCGGCGATCGTGGCGCCAAGTGCGGAACAAGCCGCGGCACTGGCGGCGGACATTCGGCAATACCGCGTGCACGTCGCCGGTGAGCAGAGCGTGACCGTCGGCAGCCTGGCGCAGGCAGAGAGTTTCGTGCAGCAGGCCGGCGCCACCGACTACCGCATCGAGCCGCGGGAAAGCCATATCCTGCTCGGTACCGCGCCGCAGGTACATCAGCAACTGGCGCTGCTGCAGCAGCAGTACGGCGTGGACGAGTTCATCATCGACACGCCGATCGGCGAACCGAGCGCCCGGCTCACCTCGCTACAGCTGCTGGCGGAGGAGAGCCTGACGCTGGCCTAGTTGATCGCCGCGCTGGCCCGCATGGCGTCAGACAGATCCTGCGCCGGCATGGCAAGAGCTGGGCGCCGCGAGAACGTCTCGCGGACTACGATTTGAACGAGGCCATCCGCTCACGCTGCGACAAAAAGGATTGTTGTAACAGTTTGAGCGATTATCGCCCTATTTTCTTCACATTTGCCGGGCAGACTCTTTTGATATTTTTTAATCACTTAGGGTCACTATTGCCGCCGTTATGCTTTTATCTCACGTTTTTCTCCGTCTGCCTGTCCGGCGCTTCGGCGCCGCCCTCCTGTTCAGCCTGCTGTTCGTTTTGGCGCCCGCGCATGCGGCTGCGCCGCCGCTGGTGCTGAATGCCAAATCGGTGCTGGTCGTCAATCAACGCACCGGAAAGACCCTCTATCAGAAGCAGCCGAATCGCGTGCTGCCGATCGCCTCACTCACCAAGCTGATGACCGCTATGGTCGCCCTGGACAGCAAACGTCCGATGGCCAGCAAGCTCAAAGTCACCGCCGCCGATCGCGATCTGCTGAAGAAAACCCATTCGCGCCTGACCATCGGCTCGGTGCTCAGCCGCCGCGACATGCTGCACATCGCCCTGATGTCTTCGGAGAACCGCGCCGCCGCCGCGCTGAGCCGCAATTATCCCGGCGGACGCAAGGCCTTCGTGGCGAAAATGAATCAGAAAGCGCGCGCCATGGGCATGAAACGCGCCCGCTTCTACGATCCGACCGGGCTGACGCCGCGCAATGTGGCGAGCGCCAACGATCTGCTGAAGATGGTCAATCACGCCTATCGCTATCAGTCGATTCGCCGCTTCAGCACCGACAAGCAGCAGATCGTACGCCCTGGCCGCGGCCAACTGGTCTACCGCAGCTCCAATGGCTTAATCAATAACCCGGCCTGGAAGATCCAGCTGCAGAAAACCGGCTTTACCGACGAGGCCGGTCACTGCCTGGTGATGCGCACCACCATCAAGGGGCAGCCGGTGGTGATGATCCTGCTTGGCGCTCAGCCGCGCTACGGCCATTACCGTGACGCCATTCGTCTGAAGGCCTGGCTGGAGGGGTAACAGCGCGGTGTTTTGCCGTCCTGCGCCGTTTTGGATCAATGGAATACCCTATCGCCAACCAGTATTAAGCCACTCACCGCCCGCAGGGTATTTGTCAGGCATGTCTGATGATGAAAGGAGCGGGAAAATGGCTTATGCCTTGAGCATATTGGAAAAAAGTCCGAGCGCCGACGGGGAAATCGGCACGCCGATCGGCGAACCGAGCGCCCGGCTCACCTCGCTATAGCTGCTGGCGGAGGAGAGCCTGACGCCGGCCTAGTTGATCGCCGCCCCGGCACGCATGGCGTCGGTCAGATCCTGCGCCAGTGGCGCCAACTGCGCCGGCGTGACGTTAGCCAGGCTGACGCGGAGCGCCGGGCCGCCCTTCAGGCGGAAAGGTTCACCGCCCTGCACCAACCACCCCCGCTGCGCCATCAGCTGCGCGGCGGCGGTTTCCGACCGCACCGGCAACCACAGATGCAGCCCTTCACCCACCGCCAGCGCCGTGTGATTCAATGCATTGAGCCGCTGCACCAGTTCATCCCTTCTAGCCTGATATGCCTGTTGCGCCCGCTGCAGTTGCCCTTCCTGCAAGGCCTGTCTCCACAGCCTGGCGGCGATCTGCTGCAAGATATGGCTGACCCAGCGTTCGCTGATGTACTGATCGGCGCGCATCGCCTGCAGCAACGTCGGATCGCCGCAGGCCAGCGCGATGCGCAGATCCGGGCTGAGAAACTTGCTCAGCGACAGCACATACAGGCCGCGATCGCCGTCGAACGGCAAATGCAGCGGCTGCTGCGACAACGGCCCCCAGAAATCGTCGACGATCGCCAGACACTGCGGGTTGTCGCGCAGAAAACGCCGCCACTGCTGCGCGCGCTGCGCAGAGAGCGAGGCCCCGGTCGGATTGTGGGCGCGCGGCGTCAGGATCACCGCGCCGGCCGCCCCGCTTTCCGGCAACCGACAGCCCTGTTCATCTACCGCCAGCGGCTGCGGCCGCAGGCGCAGGTGGCGCAACAGCGTCAATAGCGGCGGCCAGCAGGGATCTTCCACCCACACCGCCGCGCCCGGCTGCACATGGCAGCGCAGCGCCTTTTCCATCGCATCCAGCGCGCCAGAGAACACCGCCGGCTCCCCCAGCGCGACGCCCTGGCGGCTGAGCCACTCGCGCCCCATACCGGTCAATACCGGCAGATCACCGCTGATGTCATAACCATTTTGCTGCGGGAACGCCTCCGCCGCGCCAAGCGCCAACGCCGGCAACAATGCGGCATCCAGATTGCCGCTGGCAAGATCGCACATCCCCGCCGGCACCTGACGCGGCACATAGGCCGCACTCACCGCCGCCAGCGGCGGCTCCAGCACCACCGTTCCCGCCCGCCCGCGCGTCGCCACCAGACCGGCATCGCGCAATCGGGCGTAAGCGCTGGCGACGGTATTCGGATTGACCTCCAGCTCCGCCGCCAGTTGGCGTACCGGCGGCAACAGCTCACCTGGCCGCAGCGCGCCGTCTTTGATGCGTGCGGCGATCTGCTCGGCAATCTGGACAGCGCCGCCGCCTTTTGCATACAATGAAGTCATACATAAATCCTTTTGTACTAGTTCAAATAATATTACCCGTTTCCGCGGCCAAAAGTAAGGGGTTCCATGGATAAACATTACGTGCTCGACATTCAGTATGCAGGAAAAGCCTTTGCCCGCCTGCAGATGTTCACCCCCTGGGCAGCCGATCAGCTGGAACAGGCGTGCGCGCTGTTCCCGGCCGCGCAGGGTTATCAGGTGCAGCTCAGCCAGGTCAGCGAACGCCGCATCGTCTACCAGAGCGGCGCGCAAGGCATCACGGTGCTGGGCGAGTCGCTGGCGCTGACGCCGTTCACCCACGCTAGCGAGGTTCAACAATGAAAAAAGCCGTCGCCATTCGACACGTCAATTTTGAAAACCTGGGTATCCTCGGTTCCCTGCTCTCACTGCGTGGCTATCAGATCGATTATTACGATGCCGGCCGCGATGATATTCGTGCTATCAATAATGAAGAGACCGATCTGTTGGTGGTGCTCGGCGGGCCGATCAGCGCCGCCCAGCACTTTTCCGGTGAGCAGCGCTACGATTTTCTCGACCATGAATTGGCGCTGGTCAAACAGCGCCTGGCGCAGCGGCGACCGACCCTCGGAGTGTGTCTCGGCGCGCAGGTGATCGCCCAGGCGCTGGGCGCCGACGTGATCTCGCTCGGCGTCAAAGAGATCGGCTTCGCCCCGCTGACCACGCTCGCGGCACAAGACGACTCGGTGCTGGCCCCGCTGGCCGATACGCCGGTGCTGCATTGGCACGGCGATATGTTCATGATCCCGGACGGCGCCCGCTGCCTGGCCGGCACGGCGATTTGCCCGCATCAGGCTTTCGACTATCAGGGGTTCGCGCTCGGCCTGCAGTTCCATCTGGAGGCGGATCACCGCGATATCGAACGCTGGCTGATTGGCCATGCCTGCGAGCTGGAACTGGCCGGCGTTGCGCCCCAGAGCCTGCGCGAACAGGCGGCGCGCCACGGCGCGCAGCTGGAACAACGCGCGCGGCAGGTGTTCGCCCGCTGGCTGGATAATAACGAACCAAGGATGTAACTCATGCAACAGTCTTCACCCTTGCGGTCACCGTCCATCGACGTGATCAGCATTCAATCTCAGGTGGTCTACGGCAGCGTCGGCAACGGCATCGCCTACCGCGCCCTGCTGAAAAAGGGGCTGGAAGCGCTGCAGGTGCCGAGCGTGCTGTTCGGCTGCCCGCCCTATTACGGCAAGCCGCACGGCGGCGTCATCTCCGGCGAGTGGTTCGGCGGCTTTCTCGACGATCTGATTGCCCGCGGCGTGATGAAGCGCACCCGGGCGGTGATCGTCGGCTACCTGGGCGACGTGATGCAGTGCCATATTCTGGCCAACTGGCTGCAGCGGGTGCGCTCGCTCAATCCTCAGATAAAAATCTATATCGATCCGGTGATGGGCGATTACGGTGAAGGGATCTACGTGGATGAGCGCATCGTCAACTGCTATCGCTCGCCGTTCCTGCGGCTGGCCAACGGCCTGACGCCGAACGGCTTTGAACTGGAACAGCTGTGCGGCCGACAACTGAGCAGCCGGGAGCAGACGCAGCACGCCGCGCAGGCGCTGTTGAACGACACCACCGAATGGGTGCTGGTCACCAGCGCGCCGGGCGTCGCGCAGCGCGAAGACGAGGTGGGATTGATGCTGGTCACCCGGCAGGAAACACAGTGCTTTACCCATCCGAAGGTTAAATCGGCGGTCAAAGGCACCGGCGATCTGTTCACCGCATTGCTGGTCAGCCATCTGCTGCGCGGCGCTGCGCTCGACGCGGCCGTGGTCGCCGCCGGGGGTGAAGTGTGCGACGTGCTGGCCGAAGCAGCGCATTTCGGTTGGGAAGAAATCGGCAGCCTGCGGGCGTTAAAGCCGTAAGGCCGGTGGAGAGTCAGGGGCAGCATGCCGCCCCTG
>NZ_JVEL01000028.1:0-213 GCF_001076875.1 Serratia sp. 506_PEND | reverse complement strand
AGGCCGCGCGTGCGCTTGCCGGGTGGTATGAAAAACAGGGCGATGAGGCTCACGCCAGAAGCGCCTGGCAGCAGCTGGCTGCACGGGGCGATGCGCAAGGGTGCTACCACTACGGCGACATGCTGCGCCTTGGCCTCGGCGGACCACACGATTATACGCAGGCCTTTATGCAGTACCGTCTCAGCGCGATGGCGGGAAACCGGATGGCGCAGT
>NZ_JVEL01000317.1:0-1041 GCF_001076875.1 Serratia sp. 506_PEND | reverse complement strand
GCCTGATGGTCCAGATGGTTCGCCGCTTTGAGGGCGCACAGTCGCGCCTGTGTGAACGGGCAACGGAAACAGGGCTGGAAAGTGTGATAGCGCTGACGCAGGCACTGGCGCGAACCTGGGGTTCGCTGATGCCTGATGAGGACAACCTGTTTGACGGGTTGCTCAGCACCCTGCAACGCGCCGGTCGCCCGTTACAGGCGCAGAGTCAGGTCAGTGCAGAGCGCCCGTCTTCTCCTGCATCATCAACGATAACCCCGTCAACGGCGTCCGTTATTCGCCATGACCACAAGCCCCTGAATATTGATGATGCTGATGAACGGGGATGGCAGCAGACGCTGCTGAAGGTGGCAGACCGCCTGACCGGACAACAACCGGACGAGGCGGTGGGATATCGTCTGCGCCGTTATGCCATCTGGCACACCATCACGTCGGCGCCGGTGGTCACCCGGGGTAACAGGACACCGCTGGCGGCGGTCTCGCCTGACCGGGTGAATGAATACGAATCGGCCCTTTCCCGCGCCGATATTACCCTGTGGCCTCAGACAGAGACGAGTCTCACCCTCTCGCCTTACTGGTTTGATGGGCACTGGCTGTCGGCACAGATGGCGCTACAAAAGGGACTGAAAGCCGTGGCTGAGGCCATCAGGGATGAACTCCTGTACCTGTTACATCGTTTGCCCGCGCTGAGAACGCTGACGTTCAGCGATGACACCCCTTTTTTATCGTCCCGCTGTGAACAGTGGCTGCGCACCGCAGAGACGGAACGGGAGGGGACTGGCGGTGATGTGAACGCCGCGATTAGTGCCTGCCGTGAAGAGCAGGGGATAAATGCCGCGCTGGCCCTGCTGGAAGACCACATCCGGTCGCAGAGTGAACCCCGCGAAGCTTTTTACGCCGGGCTGATGCTGGCGGAGCTGCTGGATGCTGAGGGATTAACGAATCTGGCTGAAATGCATTACCGCCAGCTCTGGCAGCAGGCGCAGCAGCTGTCTCTGGAACTGTGGGAGCCAGGGCTGGTGAAACGTCTGGAGCGTGCCGTCC
>NZ_JVEL01000316.1:0-628 GCF_001076875.1 Serratia sp. 506_PEND | reverse complement strand
GGCCCCATCTGGCCCATTCTGACAATGCCGCTTAACGCATTGGGGAGTTTATCGGTGGGAATTTTAAAGTAATGCAACGATGAAGCCAGTTCCGCGACCTTGTAGGGATTTGCACCGACGGATGCGGCTGTCATATTGATGCGCGGCAATAATTCGTCGACTTGTTGCGGCGTAAATGCCTGGGAGGAAACCAGCCCCTCGTAACCTTGCAATGTGTCGCCGATATCACCCCCACCGAGTTCTATCGCTTTTTTGACGGTGTTGTTTATTTGCTGCTTACCTTTCTGGCGCCCCGCCTCATCGCGGTCATGGAACACCCTGTTTGAGAGTTTCATCAGCTCCATGCTGTACTCGGAACTGTTATCAATTTTAGGCGCAAGATAATGTGCGCCAGCAGCTATGGCTCCGCCGGCAACCAGCATTTTTTTACCCAGGCTGGCCAGATGTTCTTCATCGGTTGCCGCACCTCGCAGTTCTTTGCGCAGCGCTGAGACCTTTCTTTGCGTAGCGGCGAATGCACGTTCCTGCTCTTGTGCCGACAGCGTGCCGGAGTTGGCCAGACGGTTGTATGCTGCTTCGGTGCGCTGGATCTCGCGCTGGATCATCTTCTCGGAACGAATACCCAGCG
>NZ_JVEL01000315.1:0-10526 GCF_001076875.1 Serratia sp. 506_PEND | reverse complement strand
CAATAAAAAACCCGCCAAGGCGGGTTTGAATTCTGTTCACAATTAATTGCAAGTTGAAGATGCGTGAGAGCTATCGGCATAAGTATCACAGCGGGACTCACCTTTAATTGTTGTTGCTCTGATTGCACCATCTGGTTCTGTATAGACATCTGTATGAACTTTACCATCTTTTTTAAATTGTTCATATTGGCGCTCCTTCGCCATATAAAAGTCTTTATAAACCCTCTCTGTCTCTTTCATCCTCTCTATTTCAGCAAGCCTATTTTCTTCTGCAATTTGTTCATGAGTGGTCATGTAACAGGAAAAAACCAGCGAACTACCGTCATCCTTTATGAATCGCGCTCTAGTGAGGTAACCATCTGAACCACTACCTGTACGACAAGTATTTACAGCAGCCTCTTGAGCCCCATCCTTATCAATAGTGGACCGAACATATGCGTGACCTTCATATTTATAATCAACAGAACTTGTGGAAACTATTGCTTTGCAACCAGAAATTAAAAGCATTGATAATAAAACTATGTTTCTCATACCCTCCCCCAATAAATTAACAAGATGTTATTACGCATGGTAACAGAGGGTCTCGGTACGTTGCAAAATTACATCATCAATTCTTTACGCCGGATGATTTTCACCGTGCGATCTTTGAAATAGCCTCCATATGGCACTCGTTGGCTTAATTGGCCGTATAGATGGTGAAGCAACATGTTATCACCCTGCAAGATCCCCGCGTGGTTTGGTACCGGCGCTGAAAGCTGCATAATCACCATGTCGCCAGCCTGTGGAGCCCCATCGAACTCACGGAAGCCGCAGTCGTGCCAGTTGTCCATGTAGAGGTTTTCTCCTTCTTCCCACCAATGGCGCTCAACACTGTAATTCGGCAGAATTAGGCCGTGCTCTTGCCGGTAATAATCCATAATTAGCGACCAGCAATCGGCATGCCCGAGCACAAACTGGCGCCCCACCAGCGGGCGATCGCCGCGCGGGTAGATCGTTCGAATGTCGCCCTCAGGCCATGACGCAATTACGAACGGCAGCTCATTCACATCGCACTGCAGCTGGTCAAGCTCGCTCGGCTGCGTGGTGGCACCGTCACCGGGGTGGCTATGCACGATGGCANCCACCTCCCCCCAGTCCTCAGCCGCAGCATAGCCAGCGGGATCCAATTCGAAATGCTCTGCCGGCTCAGCTGACCGGTTCCGGCAGGGGAAGTAACGCTCAATACGCCCGCGTTGCACCAGCACGCCGCAGCACTCGTTCGGGAATTCACGCTGCGCATGCGCCAGAATGGCATCGATTGTTTTCTGCCGCATGATTATCTCCTGATCAATGACGAACCGGGGAAACCACCGAAGTCCAGCTCGTTGTTTTCACCAAAGCGCTTTTTACAGTCCGCCAGTAGGCCGGAGCATTCATCCTTGGCAGGGTCATCCGTTGGCTTGCCATCTTTATCAAACCAGCCGTTCTGGCCAGCATAGGCGCACCCATCGCCGGTTTTGTACTGCCCGCGCATGCACCAGGTGCAAAGTGCCGTGATCTGCCGCGTGGGAATGCGCAACCCCTGCAGATCCATCGGGCTCGACAGTGTGAACTCTACGGCTTCGTTATCCTCTCCGCTTTTGCTGTCGATGTAGAAAACCTGCTTAAATTCCTGCTCCGGGTCGGCTTGCGGATTACCGTCCGGAAAATTGCGCGCGTCCAGATAGTGCACAAAGGTATCGTGGATCGTCACCTTTGCCTGAACCATGTCATCGAAACGAAGACATAGCGCGGTGATAAGTGCATCAATATTCGACACGGTTAATTTTGGCTGCGCCGATGTCCCATCGCTGGCAGATTCCAGCCCGGTAATTTCATAGGGGTAAGCGCCGTATTCCTTGCCCTGCCACCATACGGTTTTAGGCTGGAGCTTTGTTTCGTCACCCGCGGCCTTGTCGATTTCGGCCGACGTATGCGGGATGGTTTCTTTATGGAACCGCAAAACGTCGGCGCCAAAGGCAGTGCCGTCTACCTCGATGAAACGGACGCGTTTCCCGGGCTCCAGTTTCTGCACGTCATTGGTGATCGCCACCTTCCCTCCTACGGCGCATAGGCCTGTTCAAACGTTGCTGAAATGGACACAGCCGGACCGCCAACCGGAACCACCCGGATAGAGTCAGCCGCAACGCGATATAGCCCCTTCTCGCCAAGCGGCGGCGTCCAGATAAACGACTTAGTCGTATGCCGGCGCACGAACGCCAGCAAGGGCTGCATGTCGCTTTTGTTGCCGCTGAACGACAACGGCCAGCTTTGGGTTTCCGGATTGATGCCATCGCCGGACACCTGCTTATAGCCGTCGCCAAACTGCGCTGAGCGCACTCTCTGGTTTAGGCTCCCTTCTGGTTGCCCCTGAACTCGCCAGGTGAATGTTTCGATCGTCATATTTTCTCCAGGCATAAAAAAACCCACCAGTTGGTGGGTTTTAACGATGAGAGAATTACCACAAAGCATCCCCATAACTGAGGCTCTGTTTATGGTTTCACGCCATATTTATTTTTGAATTTTGCTTCCATCTTCTCGCATGTGCCAGCAATAAAGCGCTTGGCGCCTTCATCAAGTGATTTGCGGTCATGTTCCTCCCAGCAAAGCTTTATTGCATCACGTGCCTGTGATTTTTCTTTCGCTTCAGGGGACATTGAGCTGCCATCGCCTACCGCGATTGCAACAATTATAACTACCAAGATAGCGGCAAAAATAAGTATTAATTTCATATCAGCGTCCTGCATTATAAAGTGGCAATATATTATCACCACCTGTAATTACTTCAATGTAATCAACGCTGATTTTGAGCGATCCATATCTGCCCGCCTGGCTTAAGTTCTCTCGCAATACCGTCCCTGACTGATGAATCGATTGTTTGCTGGAAAGCCTTTGCCACAGCAGCATTATTGCTAGTCTGACCCTGTGCCTGCCCTTGCTGATTGATAGACACAGGCACATTGATCATTAATGGTGAAGACTCGGCGCTCCGCAAACCATGCATTGGAGCCGAAGCTTTGACGCTGCTATTACCGACATAACCACCATTCGCATATCCTTGCGCACTTCGCATCATGCCGTAAAGATTGCCAACGCCAATATTGCGCGTCGCCTCTTTGGTGAACACGAATTCACCGCCGTGCACGATGCCTTTCGGCTCGTACTTGCCGCCGTCGCCGGTATACCCGCCGTCGTAATGCAACCCCATTGGAACTGCGCCGGGGTTATTGCCGCCAGATGGCGCACTGAGCGAGCTACCAATCCACCCCATAGCCGCCTGAACGGCGTAAGCCACCAACAATTTGTTGATGATCTCGACGATCATTTTCAAAATTGAAGCGGTGAATTCCTTGAATGAGGCTTTCCCGGTTGTGACGAGACTGGTCAGCATGTCAGAAATACCACCAAGCGCACTCTGCGCCACGCTGGAAACTGATCCGTAGACGTTCTCTGCGGCTTGCTGGTATTCATTCAGACCGTTGATAGCGCCGGCGCGCCAATTTTTATCCAGTGCATCACGCTGCTTGTACGTTTCCTCCAATGCCGCCAAGGCGTCTTTTTGGGCGGTAGGGTTTTCTGCATACTCGGTAGTGATCCGGTCTCTTTCGGATTGCCGCTGGGAATCGCGGGAAGTACCACCTTTGGCGAGAAAAGCAATCTCGGCACGTTTCGCTTGCTGCTGCCGATCAAACTTCTGCGAGGCATCCAACAGCTTGTTAAGCCGCTCCTGCTGGGCGACTTCATCCCCTTTGATTGCCAAGGCTTCCTTGTTTGCCAATATCGAGTTTTTATTCGCAAGGTAGGACTGTTCTTGAGCTGTCAACTTCCGCTTATCGGCTGCCTGCTCCAGTACGGCAAATTTCGCCTGCTCAGCCCACAAATCCTTGCGCTGCTGGCTGATGGTGTCATTGATGCTGCGGTGGTCCTGCAGCACTTTGAGTTGCGCCTGGAGCGCCAACAAATCGGCCTGCGCTTTTTCGTCGGCACGATCACCGGCCGGCGCCGTGTACTGGCGCCCTTTCGGTGTTTTTGGGTCTTTATATTTTTCAGCAATACCAGCTCGCGCTTTGGCTATCTGCGCCTCCGTAAATAACTGGACGCTGGCATCCTTTTCGTGTGCCTTACGATTCGCCTCGATCGCCTTGTTAAGCTCCCATTCCTCGCGGGTGCGCTTTTCTGCCTGAGTTTGCCCCCATTCCACCAGCCGGTTCATTGTCTGCTGGGACTTGATAGCATCCTCATCGACCTTGCGCTGATTTTCTTTCTCCGCCGTCACCTTTTTGATGCCAGCGATTTCAGCCTCAGACTCGCGGATAATGTCAGTATATTTTTGTGGTACGGCTTTACCTTGCAATTCAAGGCGTCGGGCCATTTCTTGGGCAGACTTTAGGCGCAACTCCGCCGCCGCCATCTGCTCCGCTTGGGACGGATCACGGCCAATGCTCATGATCTCATCCCACATCTTTTTCGCAGCCATCGCTATGCTGTCAAAAAGGCGCGGCAGCGTTCCCATGCTCTCCTTAATTTCCTGCGCGCGGCTATCCATTGAACCGCTGAGCGCATCCGTGGCTATCCTAACAGCATCAGTTTGCTTCCCCTGATCAACAAGCGCCGAAATCTGTTGATATGTTGCCGCCGTCAGGAAATGATATTTTTTATTGAGCGCCTCAATACCACCGCGGGGATCGTCGGAAAGCTGTGCAAACTGATCTACCAGTGAATCGATGCTTTCACCGCTATAGCGGGAATAATTGACTATTGCTTCCCCACTACGACGGAAATCAACAGCTGAAGATACCGATTTGGCCGCCAGCTTTGTCACCGCTTCAGCTGCGTCGCTATAGTTCCCGGTAGCCTGTCCAATGTTATACGCGAGGTTTTTCAGGCTGGCGGAACTCTGGCCGGAAACGCCGCCAGTCGTGATCACCGCTTTGTTGAATGCCTGGCTTTGTTGTTCTGCTACGTCGTACACATGGTATAAGCCATACAGCGCCGCAGTAATGCCGCCAAGCACTCCGCCCACCGCCAGTATCTGCGGTGACATAAGCTGCTCGAGCAACCCAGAACGATTCGCCAGGGTGATGCTGGAGCCGCGCAAGGCGCCCAGGTTACCGCGCGCCAGCTCTCCGAGCATAACGCCCAGCTCCCGGCGGGCGGCCGACGTCTGCAAACTGAATTTATGCGTGGCGTCGCCAGCGGTGGACAGCTTTTTGATGTAGATGTCCGCTGCGGAACCAACGCCCAACTGCGCGGCGCGGTAGCGCAGCAGCTCTTCCCGCGAAAGGCTCTGCGTCGCCACCTGGTCTTTCAGCTTTTGGATGAAGATCGATTTGGCAGCCGCCGATGCCTCTTCAGCTTTGGTCAGCTCGCGCATTTTATCCGCAGCGTGGCTGGTAAGCGTCAGGTAGTCGTTTTGCGTGATGTTGCCGGCGGCGCGGGCGGCGCGCACCTGCGACTGAATGGCGCGCAATTCCTGCGTGCCGGTGCCGAGCTGCTTGATCCGGTCAATCTGGCGGAAGTAGGATTCGGTCAGCTGGTCCTGCGCCCGGCCGGATGCCGTCGCCGTGGTCTGGCTCTCGCGCAGGCGGCGGCTGTATTCCGCTACCCGCTTGTGCGTTTCCTCGACCTCGTGCGCCACCTCTTTCGATACTTTGGCCGTCTCTTTGCCCGAGGCATTGAAACCGTCAGCCGCGCCGGCGGCGCCTGCAGCAGTTTTCTGGAATTTATCCAGTTCGCTGTTGCCGCGCTGCAGGTCTCCGGTATCGACGCGCAGGGAGATCGATGCAATGTCTGTCATGCGGGGCTCCGTGCAGTAAAAAGCCCGCGCGGCGGGCCATTATTTTTTATGGATGGTGGCAAGCGCAGCGGCTTCCATCACCCTGATATCCGTTAACGCGGTTGCCTCATCGTCGACGCCGTGCAATTTCATCACCCAGGGCAGGCAGTTGTAATCCAACCCGGTGACGCCGCCCATACCGGTACGCCATTGCGTCGCCATTGCCCGGAACACCTCGAACACTGGCCACACGTCGGGGAGCACGTCGATCGGCTCCCCTTCGACGTCCTCGGGCGTTAACCCAAATGCGGCCAGTTCTTCCGGCGACGGGTCAGGCGTATAGAACGCCGAGGCAACCGCTGTTAGTTTTTTTCTCGGATCGCCATCAGCTCGCGGGTGTAGGTCATGGCGATAGAGTCGAACGCACGCGGGTAGTTTTCCAGCAGCACCAGCACGTTCTCACTGTTGAACTCGTCAGGCAGCGCCCAGCCCGCGGCGATTTCCTCGATGAATGCCACCATCGGCGCGCTGCCGTGGCTGCCGGCCTCGATCTGCTTTTCCGTTGCCTCACGCAGGGTGTTCTCCAGCGCTTCCAGCTGGCTGCGGGTCTTATGCTTGAACGTGAACGTCAGCACGCCATCTTCTGCGCCGGCGCGCGGGATTGTGACGTCTTTTTTAAACGTCGAATTTGGGGCCAGGGTAAATTTTGCTGTCATGTCGGAACCTGCGAAAGAATGGGGCTTGCGCCCCGAGGGTTAAAATTACTTGTCCTTGTAGAACGTCATGGTGCGGGACTGTACCGCGATCGATACCTGCACCGTTTCCACCTGGTTCACGGCCGTTGCCGGCTGTGGGTCAAAGGATGGCGTGCCGGACCAGTAACGGGTTTCTTTTGCCGTCGGCACGTACATGTAAAACGGCAGAATATCGCCAACGCGATCGGCAGCGGTCAGGACGTCATAAATCGGCAACGTTGAATCATGCGCAAAGGTAAACGTCTGGGTCTTGGCTGCCTTGTACGTCGCCAGGTTGCGCTGGCGGTCGTCCTCAAGAAACTGGATCTGCACGTACTGCTGATCGCCGCCAGACGCCCCCACTTCAGTGATTTGTGGGATCTGCGTCCATTCGGTGATTTTGATANCCCGCCGGGAAAAATTTGGTATTCGACGTATCCAGTGCACCGATCGTCACCGCCGTTGCCGTCGCCGCTGTCACTTTGGCGACCAGGTTGTCGATGTTTCCCCAGCCTGATTTGATGAGCACAATGTCATCGGCGGCCAGGGTGCCATTTGCCACGGTAAACACCGCGCCCTTGGCGTTACTAACCGCTGACGTTGGCAGCGCTGCCGCCATCTTGGAACCAGCGAAAACCGTGGCGCCGTTTGGTAAGTTAAAAGCCATAGTGGATTCTCCAATTTTGGGCATAAAAAAACCGCCGCGGCGGTCAGAGTGTGATGAGGTGAGCGCGATAGCTCATGCTGACGGGGATGGAATAGCGGGTGTCCGACGTGATGCCACGGTAAACCGTCGGCGGCGTGCTGATGTAGCAGGTGAGCCCCCCATCGCTGAGCGCAAGGCCAACAGGGAACAAAGCGGCCACCCCATCGGCCAGCGCGCGGGCGCCATTGACGCTGACGCCTTCGCCGGCCTTCGCCACGACGTTGATCTGCCAGACGCCCGGCAGCACCTGCAGCTTTTCAGCCAGGTCGATCGTCGTCGTGGTCGCCGGCATCGCGTAGGCCTGAAGATAGAGCGTATCCGGCGGGTTTTCCGAGATATTCTCCCACACCACAGGCACGCCTTTAGCATCTGCCCATTCACCCAGGCGCGCTTCGAGCAGTTCGGCAACTCGGGTATGACTCACGATTTCACCTCCGATACGGCTGCCTGGAAATGACGCTGGAAATCGGCAGCGGTGATCCGCACCATGCCGCCAGGCGCCTGCGACGAGTGACCAAACTCCAGCGGGTAGGCATAGGGAACGTTATTCGTGAAGTACACCGCCTGCATGCCGACACGAAAACGCTCGATCACCAGCGTGCCGGCGGCCAGCGTTTTACCGCCCGATTTATCCACCTGGCCGGTTTCACCCTGCGGCGCCGCATCCAACCCCACCTGCCAGTTGCCGCGGAACCGGCCGCCGGTATAACCGGCCGGCGCCTTGATATCCATGCTGTCGGATACCTTCGCGCGCTTTTTCAGGCGCCCGGTCGGTGTCAGATTGGCCGGATCGTTGCGCTGCGCATCGTTGTGTTCTGCGACCGCGTCGTTATAGGCTTTGGCGGTGGCGTTCACCTCCCACAATTCGGGATTGCCAACGGGCGACATCTGAACCAGTTGCGTTAGGATACGGATCCCCGTTGCGCGGACTACCTGCGCCTGATTGGCCTTTGCCTTGTCCACGAAGGCAGTGATCGCCTGCATGAACGCGTCGTTTTCTGCCATGTCATGCCCTCAGCTGTGCGCGGTAGCAGATCAGCACCGCTGCCGGCTTAACCGGATGCGGATGAACCACGCGATATTTTTTCCCGTCAATCTCAATGCGGTCATCGATACGGATTTCCGTCTGGTAGGTTGCTACCAACAGCACATCGCCGTTCTGAATCAGCGTGCCGTCAATTTCTCCCGGCTTGTATTCCGTCACAACGCCGATCACGTCCGCCTTTTCGTCGGGTAATTGCACCTCTTTCCCATTCACCCGCGTCACTTTCCCGCCGCGGCTGAGCACGCGCTTTTGCCCGTTCTCGGTAAGCAACCGTGTGGCGGTGGCGCGCATCCGGGTATAGTTGATCGCCATACTCAGCCCCTCACGACTCGCACCTGATTCATTGCACCGACAAAGCCTCGTAGCAAACCGGTCAGCCATGGGAACGTTGGCACCGAATTTGATGTGCCAGGAGCATAACTGACACTAACCGCGCCAGAGACGGCCTCCTGCACCACCTCAGCACCACCGTTAAAACTCGGGGTCAGATCGGTTTCCTGAGCCTCAACAGCCAAGTGGCACTGCGCCAGGATAATCTGGCTCGGGATTTTATCATTAGCCAGCAGAACACCATCCACAACCACGCCAGAGCGCGGCCACGGCAGCATCTGATCCGGCGATGAACGTGAACCGCGCCAGCTTTGCCCGGCCAGGTAGTCCATCGCCTGCATCAACAGCGTTTCGCATTCGCTGTCATCGTCCGGCAACGAATAGCCGCGCGTCGTAGCAAAGTCACGAGCATTCTGCACGCTGGCGTAACTGTTAAAACCCGGCGACGTGGGATCCGTAATTAACATGGCTCACCCCCGGACAGTCCAACCGGATGATTTCCAGTTTTCCACCTCAGAAGGATGTACGTCAGCAACCGTTGGTGCGCCGGGAAAAGCAGGGTAATCAGTAACCATAGACACCAATTCTATCTGCTGCTCCTGCTGCTCCTGCTGCTCCTGCTGCTCAGGATTATTTATGTTCGCCTGCTCAGCAGCAAGCTTTTCTGCGATACGCAACGCACGTTGTTCTTTCGTTAATCCAGCCATATATCCTCCGAGAAAAGGGGCCGTAGCCCCTCACAATATCGTTGTCTTAACCCAACAGCGTTACGGCATGCGCCGGTTTAATGGAGGCGACACCCCAAGCCAAACCGACCTCATAGCGCACCTGACGGTACTGGCGATACAGCGCCACCTGGAAGGTGATGCCGGATACCGGATCGGTAACGTTCATCACATCATCAGCGGTATCGCCCCCCTCTGGCATTGCCGGTGTGCGCGCTGCCAACAGGAACGCGTTACGATCAAATGCCATATTCGCGGTAAAACCACCGATAACGGTGATTTTTGCATCATCCGCCAGATCCTGACGCAGGCCAGGCGCTGCCAGAGTGATCGTTGTCGCAGTGGCTGCTGCAATCATGTACTGGTTTTCATCGCCGTCGAACGTCACCAACTGACCGGCAGAAATGCTCCCAGTGCCGGTGTCGATGGCGATGATAATGTCGCCTTCTTTCTTGGCGCCATTAACCAGATAACCCGCAGCGGCAGCAGCCCCCACTCGAGCTACGCCGGCAGACTCGTGGATATTGAACCCTTCCAGTCGACCGATAACGCCCTCACGCAAGAGCTGCTCAGTACCCGATTCATTCACCTTGAACAGCACCGACTGTTTACCACGCAGATTTGTCGTCGCGGAGGAACCAAGAACCATTTGAAGGTCAGTTGTTGGTGAACCATTATCCGACAATACCTGTCGGGCCAACGCCGCATCAGATAGGTCTTCTTTCACACCGAATGGCGCCTTCCCAGCAGTACCAACGGCGCGCGAGGTACCGTAGTAGAGGGCGCCTAAGTCAGCATCAACTTCATTTGCCAGCGCGCGGAACGCCTGTTTGAACTGGTCAGCCAGAATGGTGTTGTAGGTGCCCGCCGGGCCGAGCGCCAGCTGCTCTTCGCCGTTCCATTGAACCGGAGCCATTTTTGACTTGGTAATTTTCACATCGACGCTGCCAATAGCCTGCTGACCATTGCCTGGAGCTGTAGCACCTGGCTCGATATCAAGCGTTTTAGCAACAGGTGCAACTGGCGCGGTGACAGTCTGGTCCTTGGCTGCCTGATCTGCCTTCGTGTTACGTGCCACTGCGGGAATAAAACCGACCTGCTCGCGTGAAACAACGTCCAGAGCGGTATAGATAGTCGGGATCAACCCGGTAAGAGTATTTCCAGCCATGATTTATGGTTTCCTTGAATATTT
>NZ_JVEL01000314.1:0-8867 GCF_001076875.1 Serratia sp. 506_PEND | reverse complement strand
GTTGGAAACTCCGCAGGGATATCGGATCGATTTCGACCAGTTGGCTGCCTGTCTGGCGCAGCGTAAACCGCCGCTGTTGTTGCTGTGCAATCCGCACAATCCGACAGGCCGTTGCTGGCGCCGCGATGAACTGGAGCGGCTCATGGCGCTTTGCCATGCCCACGACGTCACGGTGATCTCCGATGAAATTTGGGCCGATCTGCTGCTGCCCGGCGAGACGTTTACGTCGGTGTTGCATCTGGACGAGGAATATCGCGAGCGAGCGATTGCGGCGACGTCCGCCAGCAAAACCTTCGGACTCTCTTCGCTGCGCATTTCGAATTTTCTGATCCCCAATGCCCGGCTGCGGCAGGCGTTTGTCGATCGGCTGAACGCCCACGGGCTGGATGTATTCAACGCGCTGTCGATGACGGCGGCGACCGCGGCCTATCAACGGGGCGCTGCCTGGCTTGATGAGCTGCTCGGCTACCTGGCGGAGAATCGGCGTTGGTTTGAGCGGGCGCTGGCGGCCGCCGCGCCCTGGTGCTCGATGACCCAGGCTGAAGGGACCTATCTCGCCTGGCTGGATTGCCGTGCACTGGGTTTGAACGATGCTGACTTACAGCAGGCGCTGGTGGCGGTGGCGAAGCTGGCGCCGTCGATGGGCAGCGGTTTCGGCCCGCAGGGGAGCGGTTTTATCCGCATCAACCTGGGGTGCCCGCGCCGGTATCTCGAGCGTGCCGTCGAAGGGCTGGCACGCCTGAAATAACCGTACAGCGGGCCCTCAATAGTGCGGCGGAGGGGTTTCTTCCGATTGCGAGGCGATCATTGAGGTTTGGGTCGAGCGCAGCTTGTCGGTCAACATGCGCAGGTGTTCGCGCATCTTCAGCATTTCCATTTGATGCTGGATGACGGTCTGGTTGAGCTCTTCGATGGTGAGCTCTTGGAAGGCCTGACGGCTCTCCAGTTCTTCAAGCCGCTGTAGCAGGCGTTGAATGTCGGCGTTGTGCATGAGGCTACCTCTGACGCGATAAAATCCTGATTCGGCGCTATGGTAACAGCTGACGCCGGGTTTGCTCGCGCTATTTCTCCAGGCGGCGCGCAACGTTGCGATCGGCAGTGTAAAGTGCTGAAAAGTTGCACGCCCGATACGCCGTTTTTTGCTAACCTCGCCGAATATTCTGCAAGAAAAATCTGATTTATCATGCGAGTAGCACGCAGGGGGAAACTTCTTGGCAAAGCGGGAGTCACACTTTGACTCGATTGGTTACCTGTGCGACTGTTTTGTTTTGTTTCAGGCAGCTATAGTAGCCCGGTTATCTTACCTAATGATTGTTTGGGGCATTGCTTCAGACACTGGAGAAATGGATGAAATCTTTGTTTAAAGTCACGCTTCTGGCAACCACCATGGCTTTTGCTCTGAATGCGACCCAGGTCATGGCAGCCGATGCCGCCAAACCGGCAGAAGCCGCTAAACCAGCGGACGCGGCGGCAGCACCGAGCACCGGCAAGTTCAAAAACGACGACGAGCAAGCCGCTTACGCACTGGGTGCGTCTCTCGGCCGTTACATGGACAACTCTCTGAAAGAGCAAGAGAAGCTGGGCATCAAGCTGGACAAAGATCAGCTGATCGCCGGCGTTCAGGACGCGTTCGCCAACAAGAGCAAGCTGAACGACGCCGACATCGAGAAGACCCTTCAGGGCTTCGAAGCGCGCGTGAAGGCTTCCGCTCAGGCGAAGATGGAACAGGACGCCAAGGACAACGAAACCAAAGGCGCCAAGTACCGCGACAGCTTCGCTAAAGAAAAAGGCGTGAAGAAAACCGAATCCGGCCTGCTGTACCAGGTAGAGAAACCGGGCGCGGGTGAAGCGCCGAAAGACAGCGACACCGTGGTAGTAAACTACAAGGGCACCCTGACCGACGGTACCGAGTTCGATAACTCCTACACCCGTGGCGAGCCGCTGTCGTTCCGTCTGGACGGCGTGATCCCTGGCTGGACCGAAGGCCTGAAGCACATCAAGAAAGGCGGCAAAATCAAGCTGGTGATCCCGCCGGCATTGGCCTACGGCAAAACCGGCGTTCCGGGCATCCCGGCTAACTCCACGCTGGTGTTCGACGTTGAGCTGCTGGACGTGAAAGCGGCGCCGAAAGCCGACGCTAAAGCCGAAAAACCGGCTGACGCGAAAGCAGACGCCAAAGCGAAATAATCTCGTCGCTCTGTTTGCCACCGCCGCGGATGCCCTCCGCGGCGGTTTTCATTTCGGCCGCCGCCGCCTCTCTCTCCATTGAACGCTTGACGCCTGCCGGGCATCGGGCTTAACGTCAATACCACGCGCAAACGCAAGGACTTTGCTCCGGCCGCTTTGCTAGACTAATAATTCTGACTTATCAGTCATGCGTCTGCCCCTTAGGGCGTGTACCTAAAATTGTTCCCGGCCGCCTCGCCCGCGGATGTCATCGTGCCGTTTATGCTGCTCTCAGCCAGCCGCGCTGCGGCGTGCCGACGACGGCAGCGATCCGGTCCGAGCGGTTTTAGCTGCGCCCCCTGGCACAGGCGATCTATGAGGGTGGTATCTTCGATGTCGAATTCGCTTTTATCCAGCGAAGCCAGCGAACTTGATTTGCTGAATGAACGTCCGTTTACTCAAACGGATCATGAAATCCTGAAATCCTATGAAGCGGTGGTCGATGGGCTGGCGATGTTGATCGGCGGCCACTGCGAGATCGTATTGCACGCGCTGGAAGATCTGAACAGCTCAGCGGTGCGCATCGCCAACGGGGAACATACCGGGCGTAAAATCGGTTCGCCGATCACCGACCTGGCGCTGCGCATGCTGCACGACATGGCCGGCGACGACAGCAGCGTGTCGAAAGCCTACTTCACCCGCGCCAAGAGCGGCGTGCTGATGAAGTCGGTGACCATCGCGATTCGCAATTGCGAACAGCGGGTAATCGGTTTGTTGTGCATCAACATGAACCTCGATGTGCCGTTCTCGCAGATCATGCAGACCTTTATGCCGCCGGCCACGCAGGACGTGCCGTCGTCGGTGAATTTCGCGTCTTCAGTCGACGATCTGGTGGCGCAGACGCTGGAGTTCACCATCGAAGAGGTGAATGCCGATCGCTCGGTATCCAATAATGCCAAGAACCGCCAGGTAGTGCTCAACCTCTATGAGAAAGGCATCTTCGACATCAAGGATGCGATCAATCAGGTGGCGGATCGCCTGAATATCTCCAAACACACCGTGTATTTGTACATCCGCCAGTTCAAGAGCGGCGATCTGTTGGGAAGCGACCGTTGATGCTCGATTATTGTCTGTTGGTCACCGGCCCGGCTTACGGCACGCAGCAGGCCAGCAGCGCCTATCAGTTCGCGCTGGCCCTGCTGGCGAAAGGGCACCGGCTTTCCAGCGTCTTTTTCTACCGTGAAGGGGTGTTGAACGCCAACCAGCTGACCGCGCCCGCCAGCGATGAGTTCGACCTGGTGCGCGGTTGGGCGCAGCTGGCGCAGCAACACGGCGTGGCGCTCAACGTCTGCGTGGCCGCCGCGCTGCGCCGCGGTGTCACCGACGAGCGGGAGGCGGCGCAGCAGGGGCTGGCAAGCGCCAACCTGCAGCCCGGCTTTACCCTGAGCGGGCTGGGTTCCCTGGCCGAAGCGTCGCTGAGTTGCGACCGTCTGGTGCAGTTCTGAGGATAGGATGAAACGAGTCGCTTTTGTTTTCACCCATGGGCCGCACGGCGGCGCCAGCGGCAGGGAAGGGCTGGATGCGCTGCTCGCCACGTCGGCGCTCAGTGAAGATGTGGGGGTGTTTTTTGTCGGCGATGGCGTATTGCAGCTGTTGCCGGGCCAGCAACCGGAAAAGATTTTGGCGCGCAATTACATTGCCACCTTCGGCGTGCTGCCGCTGTATGACGTGGAGCGGTGCTATCTGTGCCAGGCTTCACTGCAGGAACGCGGATTGAGCCAAGTGAACGATTGGGTGCTGGATGCGGAAGTACTGGCGCCGGACGAACTGCGCCGCGAGCTTGCCGGCTACGACGCCGTGATGACGTTTTAGGATCCTCTGATGCTGTATACCCTGAGCCATTCGCCAAACCAATGTGACTTACCTGCGCTGCTGCGCCTGACGGCGGAGGGCGACGCGCTGCTGCTGTTGCAGGACGGCGTGCTTGCAGGCCTTGCCGGCAGCGCCCATCTTGAATTGCTGCTCGCCGCCCCCATATCCCTTTATGCGTTGCAGGACGACCTGGAAGCCCGGGGATTGGTTGGTCATTTTTCGCACAAAATCACTGTCGTCGGCTATAATCACTTCGTTGAATTAACCGAACAACACCGCAGCCAAATGGCCTGGTAATGAGAGTGATGTTGTATATTTCTTGACACCCATACTGGTCAGCCCTAAAATTCTGCGTCCTCGTACTTTGCCAATAGTGCATACGAGGGGATTTATCACATGTTTACGAAGCTAGTACGAAGCAAAAACCAGGAGCTTTTTTAATGGCAACAATTAACCAGCTGGTTCGCAAACCACGCTCTGTGAAGGCTGCTAAAAGCAACGTTCCAGCGCTGGAAGCCTGCCCGCAGAAACGTGGCGTATGCACCCGCGTATACACCACTACCCCGAAAAAACCAAACTCCGCACTGCGTAAAGTTTGCCGTGTGCGTTTGACCAACGGTTTCGAAGTGACTTCCTACATCGGTGGCGAAGGCCACAACCTGCAGGAACACTCCGTAATCCTGATCCGTGGCGGTCGTGTAAAAGACTTGCCAGGTGTGCGTTACCACACCGTCCGTGGTGCACTTGACTGCTCCGGTGTTAAAGACCGTAAGCAAGCTCGTTCCAAGTACGGCGTGAAGAAGCCAAAGGCTTAATGGTTCTCCGTTAAGTAAGGCCAAACGTTTTAACTTTAATGTCAAAATAAACTCGTAGAGTTTTGGACAATCCTGAATTAACAACGGAGTATTTCCATGCCACGTCGTCGCGTAATCGGCCAACGTAAAATCCTGCCAGATCCTAAGTTCGGATCTGAGCTGCTGGCCAAATTTGTAAATATCCTGATGGTAGACGGTAAAAAATCTACTGCAGAAGCAATCGTCTATACCGCGCTGGAGACCCTGGCTCAGCGTTCTGGTAAAGATCACCTGGAAGCTTTCGAAGTCGCTCTCGACAACGTTCGCCCGACTGTAGAAGTTAAGTCGCGTCGCGTTGGCGGTTCTACTTATCAGGTACCAGTTGAAGTCCGCCCGGTTCGTCGTAATGCTCTGGCAATGCGTTGGATCGTTGATGCTGCACGTAAACGCGGTGATAAATCCATGGCTCTGCGCCTGGCGAACGAGCTGTCTGACGCAGCAGAGAACAAAGGTTCTGCTGTTAAGAAGCGTGAAGACGTTCACCGTATGGCCGAAGCCAACAAGGCGTTCGCCCACTACCGCTGGTAATCACCCGGCTGTAGTCATGCTAACCAAGCGGGCGCGTCAAATCGGCCCGCTTGGGTTAACTGAACTTGAACGCCCTAGGAATAGAGGAATCAAATGGCTCGTACAACACCCATTGCACGCTACCGTAACATCGGTATCAGTGCTCACATCGACGCCGGTAAAACCACCACTACCGAACGTATTCTGTTCTACACCGGTGTAAACCACAAAATCGGTGAAGTTCATGACGGCGCTGCCACCATGGACTGGATGGAACAGGAGCAGGAGCGTGGTATTACCATCACTTCTGCAGCGACTACTGCCTTCTGGTCTGGTATGGCCAAGCAGTTCGAACCGCATCGCGTAAACATCATCGACACCCCAGGGCACGTTGACTTCACCATCGAAGTAGAACGTTCCATGCGTGTGCTGGATGGCGCGGTAATGGTTTACTGTGCTGTTGGTGGTGTTCAGCCACAGTCTGAAACCGTATGGCGTCAGGCTAACAAATACAAAGTGCCACGTATCGCGTTCGTTAACAAAATGGACCGCATGGGCGCTAACTTCCTGAAAGTTGTTGGCCAGATCAAATCTCGTCTGGGCGCCAACCCTGTTCCTCTGCAGCTGGCTATCGGCGCAGAAGACAAATTCACCGGCGTTATCGACCTGGTGAAGATGAAGGCGATCAACTGGAACGAAGAAGACGCAGGCGTAACCTTCGAATACGAAGACGTGCCGGCTGACATGATGGATCTGGCTGAAGAATGGCGCCAGAACCTGATCGAGTCCGCTGCGGAAGCTTCCGAAGAGCTGATGGAAAAATACCTGGGCGGCGAAGAGCTGACCGAGGAAGAAATCAAATCCGCTCTGCGTCAGCGCGTGCTGAACAACGAAATCATCCTGGTTACCTGTGGTTCTGCGTTCAAGAACAAAGGCGTACAGGCGATGCTGGATGCGGTAATCGAATACCTGCCGGCACCAACTGACGTTCCTGCGATCAACGGTATCCTGGACGATGGCAAAGACACTCCGGCTGAGCGTCACGCAAGTGATGACGAGCCGTTCTCTGCGCTGGCGTTCAAAATCGCTACCGACCCGTTCGTGGGTAACCTGACCTTCTTCCGCGTGTACTCCGGCGTTGTTAACTCCGGCGACACCGTGCTGAACTCCGTTAAGGCTGCGCGCGAGCGTTTCGGCCGTATCGTTCAGATGCACGCCAACAAGCGTGAAGAGATCAAAGAAGTTCGCGCAGGCGACATCGCCGCTGCGATCGGTCTGAAAGACGTGACCACCGGGGACACCCTGTGTGATCCAGACTCTCCAATCATCCTGGAGCGTATGGAATTCCCTGAGCCGGTAATCTCTATCGCCGTTGAACCAAAAACCAAAGCTGACCAAGAAAAAATGGGTCTGGCTCTGGGCCGTCTGGCTAAAGAAGACCCGTCATTCCGCGTATGGACTGACGAAGAGTCTAACCAGACCATCATCGCCGGTATGGGTGAACTGCACCTCGACATCATCGTTGACCGCATGAAGCGTGAATTCAACGTTGAAGCTAACGTGGGCAAACCTCAGGTAGCTTACCGCGAAGCGATTCGCGCGAAGATTACCGATGTTGAAGGTAAGCACGCCAAGCAGTCTGGTGGTCGCGGTCAGTACGGTCACGTTGTGATCGACATGTACCCACTGGAGCCGGGCTCTAACCCGAAAGGTTACGAGTTCATCAACGACATCAAAGGTGGTGTAATTCCTGGCGAATACATCCCTGCCGTTGATAAAGGCATCCAGGAGCAGCTGAAGTCTGGTCCGTTGGCTGGTTACCCGGTAGTAGACATGGGTATTCGTCTGCACTTCGGTTCTTACCACGACGTTGACTCCTCTGAACTGGCGTTTAAACTGGCCGCGTCTATCGCCTTTAAAGAAGGCTTTAAGAAAGCGAAACCAGTTCTGCTTGAGCCTATCATGAAGGTTGAAGTTGAGACTCCAGAAGAGAACACCGGTGACGTTATCGGTGACTTGAGCCGTCGTCGCGGCATGCTGCGCGGTCAGGAATCTGAAGTGACTGGCGTTAAGATCCACGCTGAAGTACCGTTGTCCGAAATGTTCGGCTACGCAACTCAGCTGCGTTCTCTGACTAAAGGTCGCGCATCATACACCATGGAATTCCTGAAGTATGATGATGCACCGAACAACGTCGCTCAGGCCGTAATCGAAGCCCGTGGCAAATAAGCCGCAGGGTTAAAACCAAAGTCCCGTGCTCTCTCCAGAAGGGGAGAGCGCTATAGTAAGGAATATAGCCGTGTCTAAAGAAAAATTTGAACGTACAAAACCGCACGTTAACGTTGGTACTATCGGCCACGTTGACCACGGTAAAACTACCCTGACTGCAGCGATCACTACCGTACTGGCTAAAACCTACGGCGGTTCTGCACGTGCTTTCGACCAGATCGATAACGCGCCAGAAGAAAAAGCTCGTGGTATCACCATCAACACCTCTCACGTTGAGTATGACACCCCGACTCGCCACTACGCGCACGTTGACTGCCCAGGGCACGCCGACTACGTGAAAAACATGATCACCGGTGCTGCTCAGATGGACGGCGCGATCCTGGTAGTAGCTGCGACTGACGGCCCAATGCCTCAGACTCGTGAGCACATCCTGCTGGGTCGTCAGGTTGGCGTTCCTTTCATCATCGTATTCATGAACAAATGCGACATGGTTGATGATGAAGAGCTGCTGGAACTGGTAGAAATGGAAGTTCGCGAACTGCTGTCCGCTTACGACTTCCCTGGCGACGACCTGCCGGTAATCCGCGGTTCCGCGCTGAAAGCGCTGGAAGGCGAAGCTGAGTGGGAAGCGAAAATCATCGAACTGGCCGAAGCCCTGGACAGCTACATCCCAGAGCCAGAGCGTGCTATCGACAAGCCGTTCCTGCTGCCAATCGAAGACGTATTCTCCATCTCCGGTCGTGGTACCGTTGTTACCGGTCGTGTTGAGCGCGGTATCATCAAAGTTGGCGAAGAAGTTGAAATCGTTGGTATCAAAGACACCGTTAAGTCTACCTGTACTGGCGTTGAAATGTTCCGCAAACTGCTGGACGAAGGCCGTGCTGGTGAGAACGTAGGTGTTCTGCTGCGTGGTATCAAACGTGAAGAAATCGAACGTGGTCAGGTACTGGCTAAGCCAGGCTCCATCAAGCCGCACACCCAGTTCGAATCTGAAGTGTACATCCTGAGCAAAGATGAAGGTGGTCGTCACACGCCATTCTTCAAAGGCTACCGTCCACAGTTCTACTTCCGTACCACTGACGTGACCGGTACCATCGAACTGCCAGAAGGCGTAGAGATGGTAATGCCAGGCGACAACGTGAACATGGTTGTAACCCTGATTCACCCAATCGCGATGGACGACGGTCTGCGTTTCGCAATCCGTGAAGGCGGCCGTACTGTAGGCGCTGGTGTTGTTGC
>NZ_JVEL01000313.1:0-1340 GCF_001076875.1 Serratia sp. 506_PEND | reverse complement strand
GTTGGTAGAGCGCACCCTTGGTAAGGGTGAGGTCGGCAGTTCGAATCTGCCTATCAGCACCACTTCTTAATTTCTCGCCCCCTGATTTTCTTTCTGTTCTGGATTCAACGAGCAAATGCTTGGTTGATGTGGTGATACCACCGATTTATCCGTGTCTTAGAGGGACAATCGATGTCTAAAGAAAAGTTTGAACGTACAAAACCGCACGTTAACGTCGGTACTATCGGCCACGTTGACCACGGTAAAACTACCCTGACTGCAGCGATCACTACCGTACTGGCTAAAACCTACGGCGGTTCTGCACGTGCTTTCGACCAGATCGATAACGCGCCAGAAGAAAAAGCTCGTGGTATCACCATCAACACCTCTCACGTTGAGTATGACACCCCGACTCGCCACTACGCGCACGTTGACTGCCCAGGGCACGCCGACTACGTGAAAAACATGATCACCGGTGCTGCTCAGATGGACGGCGCGATCCTGGTAGTAGCTGCGACTGACGGCCCAATGCCTCAGACTCGTGAGCACATCCTGCTGGGTCGTCAGGTTGGCGTTCCTTTCATCATCGTATTCATGAACAAATGCGACATGGTTGATGATGAAGAGCTGCTGGAACTGGTAGAAATGGAAGTTCGCGAACTGCTGTCCGCTTACGACTTCCCTGGCGACGACCTGCCGGTAATCCGCGGTTCCGCGCTGAAAGCGCTGGAAGGCGAAGCTGAGTGGGAAGCGAAAATCATCGAACTGGCCGAAGCCCTGGACAGCTACATCCCAGAGCCAGAGCGTGCTATCGACAAGCCGTTCCTGCTGCCAATCGAAGACGTATTCTCCATCTCCGGTCGTGGTACCGTTGTTACCGGTCGTGTTGAGCGCGGTATCATCAAAGTTGGCGAAGAAGTTGAAATCGTTGGTATCAAAGACACCGTTAAGTCTACCTGTACTGGCGTTGAAATGTTCCGCAAACTGCTGGACGAAGGCCGTGCTGGTGAGAACGTAGGTGTTCTGCTGCGTGGTATCAAACGTGAAGAAATCGAACGTGGTCAGGTACTGGCTAAGCCAGGCTCCATCAAGCCGCACACCCAGTTCGAATCTGAAGTGTACATCCTGAGCAAAGATGAAGGTGGTCGTCACACGCCATTCTTCAAAGGCTACCGTCCACAGTTCTACTTCCGTACCACTGACGTGACCGGTACCATCGAACTGCCAGAAGGCGTAGAGATGGTAATGCCAGGCGACAACGTGAACATGGTTGTAACCCTGATTCACCCAATCGCGATGGACGACGGTCTGCGTTTCGCAATCCGTGAAGGCGGCCGTACTGTAGGCGCTGGTGTTGTTGC